>NZ_RAVY01000052.1:0-50085 GCF_003611625.1 Corallococcus sp. CA054B | reverse complement strand
GTGGATGGATGGGGCGCTGCTCGACGTGGCGGAGGCGCTGCTGCCCCTGGGCGGAGGCGTGCGGTGGCCGGCGGCGTTCACGCCCTGAGTCAGTAGACGCGCAGCAGGCGCGAGCGGCATTCGAAGTGCGGGTTGCGCACGTCGATGACGTAGACCTCGCCGGTGGTTTCATCGAAGTTGCCGGCGAGGAGTCCCGCGGCGGTGAGGGCGGCGAGGTAGATGTTGTCCGTGCCCTTCTTCATTTCGCTGACCTTGCGCACGTAGACCACGCGGCCCTCCACGGCCCACACGCTGCGGATGCCATCCGTGTGCACGCCCATCGCGTCCGGGGGCGGCGCGGCGGACTTCCCCAGCGCGGGCGGGACGGCCTGGAGCACGTAGTCGTCGTAGGCGCGGTTGCCGCTGCGGCTGATGAGCTTCACCTCGCGCAGCAGGCCGTCCGGGCCCTGGAGCAGCTCCAGCGTGACGGTGAGCTTCATCGTGCTGACGCCGTGGGCGAAGTCCTGGAGCTCCTCGCCCGCCTGGGAGAGGCCGCGCAGGCGGTTGTAGCCGGGTTCGTCGCGGGCGCGCTTCGCGAGGAGCTCGCCCGGCTTGGGGGGCTTGCGAGGCCCGGGCATGGCTCCCGGGGAGCCGCTGGCGCCGAACTGCCGGGCCTTCTCCGCGTAGGAGTACAGCAGCTGCTTGGGGAAGCTGGGCATGTCGAAGAGGGGCGGGGCGTCCATCTGCTTCTCCAGCTGCGCGCGCAGCTGGCCGAAGTAGGGATGGATGCGGCCGGTGTCCACGCGGTCGCGCGCGCGGCGTTCGTCGACGATGCCCTGCACGCGTTCCGACACGCGCGCGTGTTCCTCGGCGGCCAGGGATTCGGCGGAAAGGCTGGGGTCGCCGGGGCGCAGCGTGCGGCCTTCGCCCCGGGAGTTCTCCGGCGTCGTGATGATGACCCCCGTGCTCGAGCCGGGCGAGGGGAGCAGGTTCGGGGGAAGAGAGCCCGGAGTCGGCGCGCGTGGAGCATCCACCGTGGGCCGGTCCCCGTCCGCGGTGGGCGCGCGGGTCGCGATGTCCAGGCGTGGAAGGTCGTCCGCGGGCGCGCGCGGAGCGTCTTCGGATGGAGCAGGCTCGCGCGTCGCGACGGGAGGCGGAGGCGGCTCCGAGGGGGCGCGCGTCGCGACGGGCGGCGGCGGCTCCGAGGGGGCGCGCGTCGCGGTCGCTGGAGGAGGCTCCGTCGGCACGTCCTTCGCCGGCGCGCGCGGTTTGACGGACGGCGGCGTGGCGGGTTCCCGGACCGGAGGCGCCGGGGCCGGCGGGGTGACGGAAGGGGAGGTGGTGATGATCTCCACCTCGACCGCATTCTCGCGCAGCCGGGCCGTGCGTCCGGCGGGCGACGGATGAGGGTCCAGCGCCCACAACAGCCCGAAGATGAGGGCGTGCAGCGCCAGCGATATCAGTCCGGCCCATCCGAGACGTCGCAACCGCCGCATGCTCGGACACTTCCCAGAAAGCGCCCCCTGTCTCAACACATTGGGACGCGTGCGTTCGCGAACCGACGTCCCACCCGCCGAGCAGGCAACCCTTCAACGCATGAAACGTCCCGGGGGTGACTCGACGCCCGCCGTGACTCCTGATGTGCTGCCGCCCTCCAAGTGCCTCCCATGCCCCTCGCCTGTCTGGACGAACCCACGTTCATGGACCTCCTGCTCGGGACGCTGCCCTCCGACAGGGCCGCGCTCGTCGACGAGCACCTGGACACGTGTCCCTCCTGTCGGCGCATGGTGTCCGAGGCGCTGAAGGTGCAGCCGCCCGCGGACTCCGGGCCTGCCGCTCCGGAGGAGGAGGTCCTCGACAGCCAACTGGCGACGCTGGCCGTGGACCCGTGGCGCGGAAAGAAGCCGCGCCTGAGGCTGCCCACGCCGCCGCTCGCGCGCGGCACGGCGGTGGGCCGCTACCTCATCCTGGAGATGCTGGGCGTGGGCGGGATGAGCGTCGTGTACGCCGCCTATGACCCGGAGCTGGACCGCCGCGTCGCGCTCAAGCTCCTCCAGGTGGAGGCGCTGGGGCTGGGCGCGGAGGCCGGACGCACGCAGGTGCTGCGCGAGGCGCAGGCCATGGCCCGCGTCTCCCACCCGCACGTCGTCTCCGTCTTCGACGTGGGCACCTTCGGCCGGCAGGTCTTCCTGGCCATGGAGCTGGTGGACGCGCACACGCTGCGCAAGTGGGAGCATGACGGTCCGCACCCGTGGCGCCAGGTGGTGGAACTCTTCCTGGCCGTGGCCCGGGGGCTCGCCGCCGCGCACGCGGTGGGCGTCGTGCACGGCGACGTGAAGCCGGAGAACATCCTCGTGGGCCAGGACGGCCGCGTGCGCGTCACCGACTTCGGCCTGTCGCGCATCATGTTCGGCGCCGTGGCCCCGCCGCTGATGCCGGGAAGCCCCACGCACGCGCGCGCCATGGAGGGCGGCACGCCCGCGTACATGGCTCCGGAGCAGTTTCCGCCGGAGGAGCGCACCGACGCGCGCAGCGACCAGTTCGGCTTCTGCGCCGCGCTCTACGAAGGACTCTACGGCGAGCGCCCCTTCGCGGGCACCACGGTGGAGGAGCTGTCCCAGGCGGTGCACGCGGGGCGCGTGAAGAGCGTGCCCCGGCACTCCGGCGTGCCGCAGTGGCTGCGCAAGGTGGTGGTGAAGGGCCTGTCGGTGAAGCCCGAGGACCGCCACGCGTCCATGGAGGCGCTCATCGCCGCGCTGGAGTCGGACCCGGCGGCGCGCCGGACGCGGCGGCTGCGCGTGGCGGGCGCGTCGCTGCTGCTCCTGTCCGCGGTGGGGCTCACGCACGTCCTCCACGGCCGCGACACCACGGGCTGCGAGGGCGCCGCGCGCGCCATGGACGGCGTGTGGGACGCTCCCCGGCAGCAGGCGGTGGAGGCGGCCTTCATCGGCACCCAGCGTCGCTTCGCGCACGACGCCTTCCGGCACGTGCGCCGGGGACTGGACGCGTACACCGCCGCGTGGGTGACGACGCGCACGGCGGCCTGCGAAGCCACCCGCGTGCGCCACGAGCAGAGCGAAGCAGTGATGGCGCTGCGCATGCGTTGCCTGGACGCGCGGCTCGCGGACGTGGCCGCGCTCACGCAGTTGTTCACGCAGGCGGATCCGGACCTGGTGGAGCGGGCGCCCCGCGCGGTGGAGGGGCTGACGCCGCTGGCGGGCTGCTCGGACGTGGAGGCGCTGACGTCGCGCGGCCACTCCTCACCCGACGACCCGGCAGCCAGGGACCGCACGGTCGCGCTGCTCCAGGCGCTCGTGGACGCGAGGGCGCTGCGCGCCGCCGGCCGCTATTCGCAGGGCGTGGCGCGCGTGGAGCCGGTGGCCCAGGCCGCGCGCGCGGCGGGGGACTGGTCCGGTGCCGCGGACGCGCTGCTGCTGCTCGCGGAGTTGAAGGACGGGGCCGGAGACTACCGGGGCGCGGAGGCCACGGTGCTCCAGGCCGCGTGGACCGCGGAGGCCGGCCGCAACGACGACGCCGCCGCTCGCGCGTGGACGCTGGCGGTGCGCGTGACGGGCGAACGGCTGGACCACTACGCCCAGGGGCAGCAGGCCGCGGAGCGCGCCAGCGCCGCGGTGGAGCGGCTGGGCGCCAGCAGGGAGCTGGCCGGCGCGCTCGCGATGAACCTGGGGCGGCTGTTGTCGCGCCAGGGCCGCTACCCGGAGGCCCACGAGCAGCTCACCCGCGCGCTGTCCTTCCTGGAGAAGCGCTTCGGTCCGGAGGCCTTGGAGGTCGCGGACGTGCGCGTGGAGCTGGGCACGGTGCGCCGCTCACAGGGGCGCGCGGAGGAGGCCCTGGGCCTGTACGAGCGCGCCCTGGGCACCGTGCGCGGAGCGCTGGGGCCCGAGCACCCGGACGTGGCGCGCATCCGCCTGGAGCAGGCCAGCGTGCGCTGGCAGCAGGGTGACTTCGTGCAGTCGGAGCGGCTGGCCCGGGGCGCGCTGGCGCTGCTGGAGCGCTCGCTGGGCCAGGACCACCCGCAGGTGGCGGACGCGCTCAACAGCCTGGCGCTGGCGCTCCAGTACCAGGGCAAGCGCGAGGAGGCGCTGCCCCTCTACGAACGCGCGCTGGGCATCGCGGAGAAGACGGAGGGGCGCGACAGCTCCACGGTGGCCATCATCGTCAACAACATCGGCACGCTGCTGGTGCACATGGGCCGGTTGGAGGAGGCCACCCAGCGCTTCGCCACGGCGCTCGAGCAGGTGGAGAAGAGCCTGGGCCCGGACCACCCCACGCTGGCGCTGGTGCTCCGGGGCATGGGCCAGACGCTCAGCTACCGCAATCAGCCGGACCAGGCCCTGCCGTACTTCCAGCGCGCCGCCGCGCTCCAGACGTCCCTGCCGGACGACGTGAACGGCGGCTGGACGGGGGCCCTGGTGGACCTGGGGCGCACGTACATGGTGCTCGGCCGTCCGCGCGAGGCGCTGGCCCCGCTGGAGCAGGCCGTCGCCGGGTGGGAGCGCGCCCGGCCCCGTCCCGCGGAGCGCCCCGCCGCGCGCTACATGCTGGCTCGCGCGCTGTGGGACGCGAAGAAGGACCCGGCCCGCGCCGTCCGGCTCGCCGCCGAGGCCCGCCAGGAAGCCGGAGCGCTCCCCGACGACGAGTCCTCCGTGCCGGAGCTGCGCCAGGCGATGGACCGTTGGATCGCCAGGCTGCCCCCCGCCGCGCGCAGGGACATCAAGGCCGCCATGGCCACGCCGAAGCCCGCGGACCCCGCCAGGGACGCGCTCGTCCGGTAAGCGCCTCGCCAGAAGCGCCAAGGCGCGGGAGCGAGCGTGAACGGGCCACGTTATACGGAGGGTGGAATGACGCTCCTCACGGACTCCCCTGTCGCCGCCCTCCCGCCGGAAGCCGGCGTGGACGCCCTGGCCAAGCTGCTGCGCGGACGCCGCGTCGTGGTGCTCACCGGCGCCGGAATCAGCACCGAGTCCGGCATCCCCGACTATCGCGGCCCGGAGACGCGCCACAAGGTGCGCAACCCCATCCAGCACCGCGAGTTCCTGCACCAGCCGGAGGTGCGTCAGCGCTACTGGGCGCGCAGCCTGCTGGGCTGGCCGCGCTTCACCACCGCCCGGCCCAACGACGCGCACTTCGCGCTCGTCGCGCTGGAGAAGGCGGGCGTGGTGCCCGGGCTCATCACCCAGAACGTGGACGGCCTGCACCACGCGGCGGGCAGTGAGCGCGTGCTGGAGCTGCACGGCGCGCTGTCGCGGGTGCGCTGCCTGGCGTGTGGCGCGCAGGAGCCGCGCGCGTCGCTCCAGGCGCGGATGCTGGGCCTCAACCCGGACTTCGCGCACACCGTCGTGGAGCTGCGTCCGGACGGCGACGCGGAGCTGTCGCAGGAGGCCGTGGAGGGCTTCCGCGTCCCCGCGTGCACGCGCTGTGGCGGGACGCTGAAGCCGGACGTGGTGTTCTTCGGCGACAACGTCGCGGCGCCGCTGGTGCAGGACGCGTTCGCGCTCGTGGAGGAGGGGGACGCGCTCTTGGTGGTGGGCTCGTCGCTGACGGTCTACTCCGGCTACCGCTTCGTCACCCGCGCGGCGGAGCGGCACATGCCCATCGGCATCCTCAACATCGGGGAGAGCCGGGGCGACGGGCTCGCGGATGTGCGCGTGGAGGCGCGAGCGGGGGAGGTATTGCCCCGGCTCGCCCAGGCGCTGGCCCGCACCTGACGTTCCTCCTCCCACACCGGGCGTGCAGCCGGGCGGTCCCGGAGCTCCGGGCGCGGCACCGAATGGGCACGCCAGGGGAGGGGGCAAGTGTGCCATCATTCCCGGCTTCGCGAGGCACGCGCGCTGTGGCCGTGCCCGGGACGGAGACACAGGGCCGATGGACACCGGGCGCCCGCTGGGCGGCAGGTACGCGCTGGAGCGCAGGATTGGCGGCGGTGGCATGGGCGCCATCTGGCGCGCGGTCGACCTGCAGCTCCAGCGGCACGTGGCCCTCAAGCTCATCGCCTCCGACGTCGTGGCGCGCACGCCGGAGGCCCACCGCCACTTCGAACAGGAAGCCCAGGCCGTGGCCCGGCTGCGCCACCCGCACGTGGTGCAGGTGCACGACTCCGGCGTGGACGGCGGCGTGCCGTACATCGTCATGGAGCTGCTGGAGGGCGAGGACCTGGAGACGCGCCTCACCCAGCAGGGGCGCCTGTCCCCGGCCCGCGTGGCCGCGCTCGTCACGCCGGTGGCCCGCGCCCTGGCGGCGGCGCACGCGGCGGGGCTCGTCCACCGCGACCTGAAGCCCGCCAACCTCTTCCTCGCCCACGTGGACGGGGAGGAGGTGGTGAAGGTGCTCGACTTCGGGCTCGCGCGCTCGCTCATCCCCACCGGCGCGCCCGCGCAGGCGGAGGGGCTCACCGGCACGCTGCGCTACATGAGCCCGGAGCAGCTGCGCGCGGATCCGGACCTGGACGCGAGAGCGGACCTCTGGTCGCTCGCGGTGGTGCTCTACCGCGCCCTCACCGGCCAGTTCCCCTACGGGGCTGAATCCGTGGGCGCGCTCCTGCGCGGCGCCTTCCATCCGCCCGCGGTGCCCATCTCGCAGCTGGTGCCGGAGCTGGGCGCGAGCGGTGACGCCTTCTTCCAGCGCGCCCTGCACCCGACGCTTGCGCAGCGCTTCACCTCCGCGCGCGAGCTGGCCGCGGCCTTCGTCGCGCTGGTGGAGGCGGGCCGCGCCGGGCAGGCCGCGACGGTGCTGGTGGTGGACGACGAGCCGGACGTGGAGCTGCTCATGCGCCAGCGCTTCCGCCGGCACGTGCGCGACGGCGTCTACCGCTTCGTCTTCGCGCGCGACGGAGAGGAGGCGCTGGAGGCCCTGCGCCAGCACCCGGACACGCACGCGGTGCTGTGCGACCTGAACATGCCGCGCATGGACGGGCTCACCTTCCTGTCGCGCGTGGGCGAGGTGGATCCGCTGGTGAAGGTGGTCATGGTCTCCGCGTACGGCGACCTGCCCAACCTGCGCACGGCGATGAACCGGGGCGCGTTCGACTTCCTCGTGAAGCCGGTGGACCTGGACGACCTGGAGTCCACGCTGGCCAAGACGGTGCGCCACGTGGCGGAGCTGCGCCGCGCGGTGCGCTCCACGGAGGAGAACGCGCTGCTGCGCATGTTCGTGCACGGCGGCATCGTGGACCGGATGCTGCCGCTGGTGCGCGGCCCGGGCGGGCTCGCGGGCGAGCAGGTGGACGCCACGGTGGCCTTCCTGGACGTCGCGGACTTCACCGCCGTCACCCGCAAGCACCCGCCGGAGTCCGCGCTGCGCCGGCTCAACGCCAACTTCGAGGTCATCCTCCCGGAGCTGGAGTCGCGCGGCGGCGTGGTGGACAAGTTCCTGGGCGACGCCGTGATGGCCGTCTTCCAGGGCGAAGGCCACGTGGCGCGCGCGCTGGACGCCTGCCTCGCGGTGAGGCAGCGGCTGCAGGGCCTGGCGTGGAGCGGCGGTGACGCGTCTCCGTATGCCCACGGCGTCTGCATGGGCGTGGACACCGGGCCGGTGCTGTCCGGCAACGTGGGCGCGGCCGGGCGCGGGCGCCTGGACCACACGGTGCTGGGCGACGTGGTGAACACCGCGGCCCGGCTCGCCACCGTGGCCGCGCGCGACCAGGTGCTGGTGAGCGAGACGCTGGCCGCACGGCTCCAGGACGCCTTCGACTGCCGGCTCGCCGGGGACCGCCACCTGCCGGGGGCCGGAGGGCAAGCGCTCGCGGTGCGCGAGGTGGTGGCCCGCCACGGCAGCCAGTCCGCGTCCTCCGCGGACCGCACCTCCGAACAGGTGGCCCCCGCCGTCATGGAAGCACCCGCCTCTCCGCCCCGGCCAGGCGCCTTCACGGCCAAGGGGCCCACCTGATGCCCGCCTAGCCCATGCGCGTCATCCTCAATCCAGGCCAGGTGGATGAACGGGTGGTGATGCTGCCAGAGGGCACCACCACCATCGGCCGCACGGAGGAGAACGGCATCCGCGTGCCGCACCCCAGTCTGTCGCGGCGCCACGCTCGGCTGGAGCGCGCGGGCGGGCGCGTGGTGCTGGTGGACCTGGACAGCAAGAACGGCAGCTTCGTGGGGCCGCACCGCGTGTCGCGCCAGGAGCTGGGCCACGGCCAGTCCTTCCGCTGCGGGGAGGTGTGGTTCCGGCTGGTGTCGCTGGACACGCCGCTGCCGGACGGCTGGGGCCCGCTGCGCACGCAGCCGCTGGAGACGCGCTTCTCCGGCGGGTCCACCATGGAGGCGCTGCTCGACACGCGCTCGCCGGACCGCACCCGCGACAAGCTCCAGGTGCTCCTCAAGGTGGGCCAGATCCTGTCCTCCCCGGGGCCGGTGGACGGGCTCCTGGAGCGCGTCGTCCAGCTCGTCTTTCAAATCTGGGCGGTGGACCGGGCGGCGGTGCTGCTGGTGGACCGCGACACGGGGACGCTGGAGCCGCGCGTGTCCCGTGGCGCGAGGGGTGGGGCGCTGCCGGAGCGCTTCTACAGCCAGCACATCGTGGACTACGTGCACTCGCGCGGCGTGGCGGCCCTCTTCACCGACGCTCAGGACGACGCGCGGCTCGTGGGCGCGGACTCCGTCTTCCGCCAGTCCATCCGCGCCTCGCTGTGCGTGCCCCTGCGCACGCGGGACGCGGTGCTGGGCGTGCTGTACCTGGACAGCCTCAAGCAGGGAGGCCTCTTCACCGACGAGGACCTGGAGTTCCTCACCGCCTTCGCCAACCAGGCCGCCATCGCGTTGGACCACGCGCACCTGGCGCGGCGCCTGGAGGAGGAGGCGGTGCTGCGAAACGCCTACCAGCGCTTCTTCCCGCCGGACGTCGTGCGCCAGCTGAAGGCGCTCAGGGGCGTGCCGCTGGAGGTGCGCGAGGCGAACGTCACCATCCTCTTCTCCGACATCACCGGCTTCACCGCCATGTCCTCGCGCCTCAAGCCCCGGCAGGTGGTGGACATGCTCAACGCGTACTTCCCGGTGATGGCGGACGTCGTCTTCCGCCACGAGGGCACGCTGGAGAAGTACATCGGCGACGCGCTGATGGCCGTGTGGGGCGCCCCCTTCGCCCGGCCGGATGACGCGGACCGGGCCGTGCGCGCGGCCGTGGAGATGCAGCAGGCCCTGGCGGCCCTCAACGCCCGCTGGCGGGCGGAGGGCGTGCCGGAGATCCAGGTCCACATCGGGCTGAACTCCGGTCCCGTGGCCGCGGGCAACATCGGCTCGGAGCGCTACCTCCAGTACGCCACCGTGGGAGACGCCACCAACGTCGCGGCCCGCGTGTGCGGTGTCGCTCGGCCGGGCGAGGTGCTGATGACGGACGCCACGCGCGCCCTCCTGGACGCGGGCGCCTTCGCGCTGGAGCCGCTGGCCCCGGTGAGGGTGAAGGGCCGCGACGAGCCGCTGTCCCTCTTCCGCGTGCTCGGCTGACGGCTACTCCGCGTCCTGGCCCAGCCGCTCCGGCTGGAGGAGGATGATCTGCCCACCCTCGAAGCTGAGCATCCCCTCGCGCACGTAGTAGCGCAGCCACTTGTTGACGCTCTCGCGGGTGACGCCGCACAGGTTGGCCAGCTCCGACTGCGTGAGCTTCGGGGTGATGACCAGCCCCTCGGGGCCCTGCTTCCCTTGAGTCTTCGCCAGCTCCAGCAGCACCCGCACCAGCCGGCTTCGCGCGTCCAGGAACGCCGAGTCGTAAACGAGCTGCGTCGTGCGCCGCACCAGCCGGCTCATGTTCGCCAGCAGCGCCAGGCTCACCTGCGGCCGCGTCTCCAGGTAGCGCCGGAAGTCGTCGCGCTGGAGCGTCAGCAGGTGCGCCTCCTCGCGCGCCATCGCGTCGGTGGAGCGCACCTCGCCGTCCAGCAGTGACAGCTCTCCGAACGCGTCCCCCCGGTCCAGCAGCGCCAGGGTGATTTCGCGCCCCTCGCTGGAGGAGAGCCGGATGGCCACCTGGCCGCGCCGGATGATGAACAGCGCGGTGCCCACGTCTCCCCGGTGGAAGATGACCTCCCCCCTCGCGAAGCGCCGGGGCTGGAGGAGCGACGACATGTTCTCCAGGTCCTCCCGGCCGAGGCTTTCGAACATGGGGATTTCGGCCAGCAGCTGCGCGTAGGACATGAGGGGACCGCCATTCTGCCCGGAATCCCTGGATGCAGGTAGGGAAGCCTCCCATCCAGGTCTGGCGGACAAGTCCGGCGGGTGTGAACGCCTTCACACCGGGCCTGTGGGCCGCTTCACAGATCGAAACAGGGGCTCCCGGTACTGTTCCTTCATCGCAGCACGGGAAGCAGGGGGGCCCGCGCAGCAGCGACACGGTGAGTCAGGGAGTCGGGGGACTTCTTAGCTCACCGCGGCATGCGCGGGAAATGGGGGGGACCGCAGGGGCTGGCACATAGAAGGGGGAAGCGTCGAGTTTCTGAGGGGGAACTCGACGCGAATACGAGTGCCGGCTCCCGCTGGAGCCTGAAAGCAATGGAACCCGGGCCTGAAGGCCTGTCGCTCCGGGGGGAGTGACGGCCTTCAAGTCCGGGTTGTTTTATTTGGCCACCAGGGCCACCGCGGGCGTGAGCGTCAGCGTGGCCTCGCGGTGCTGCTCCACGGCCTGGCGCGTGTGGAGCATGGGGTGGAACTCCACCTTGCGGTTGAGCTCCATCAGGTCGTCGCGGTGCTTGTGGAACAGGTGTTCCGACTGCCCCGGCGAGTGGATGGACACGGAGCGGGACAGGTCCGCCAGGTCGACAATCATCCGCAGCGCGGTGCCGTGGACCACCTTGAAGGGGTGGCTCCAGAGGAACGAGGCGCCGTCCACGGAGTAGTTGTCACCCCGGGCCGGCACCGGGCCGCTGTTGAAGACGCGCCGGATGGGGCCGGGGATGGCGGGCCCGCCCAGCAGCTGGTGCGCGTAGGTCAGCTGGTGCACCTGGCCCCAGGCCCAGGCCTCCGGCTTCGGGCCGTACGTCTTCGTCAGCCACGCGGTGGCCACGCCCAGGGCCGCGCGGAGGATGTCGTCGCGCGTCTCCTTCTCCGGCGTCTTCGGGTCGTCCCACCAGGCGCTGTCCGGCTGGGACATCAGGCCGATGACGAAGGGCATGTGCAGGCTGCCGTGCCGTTCGTACTGGCCCATCAGGTATTGATTCACCAGCGACGGCTCCAGCTTGTGCTGGAGCAGCTTGCGCAGCACCTCGATGTACCAGGCCTGGAACACCGTGGCGCCCACGGCCTCCGGCTCGAAGCGCAGGTCCCACGCCTTCAGCGCCTCCACCGCCTGTCGCTGGGTGTCGTCCGCCGGGAGCGCCGCCGCCAGGAAGTAGGGGCGCAGCGCCTCCGCGGGCAGCGAGTACGTCTGCGCCTGGATGTCCCGCATGGACTCCACGGTGTGCTGCGTGCCCGCCTCAATCAGGTCGGTGATGCGCTTCGCGCGGTAGCCCGGGAACCAGTTGTGCGCGATGAGGTGCGGGTAGTCGTCGGACGTAATCTTGTTGTTCGCCGTGGCCGCGTAGCCCGCGGGCGGGTTGAAGGACGCGGGCAGCTCCTCGAAGGGGATGAAGCCCGTCCACTCGGATTCGCCCGTCCAGCCCGGCATGGGGATGAGGCCCTGGTGGCCCTGGCGGATGGGGATCTTCCCCGTGGCCTGGTAGCCCACGTTGCCGGCCGTGTCCGCGTACACGAAGTTCTGGCCCGGCCCCTCCCAGCACTTCATGGCGGCGCGGAAGGACTCCCAGTCCGTCGCCAGGTTGAGCTTCAGCACCGAGTTGATGAGCGGCTGGCATTCGCGGTGCGCCCACTTGAGCGCCAGGGGCTCGCTGTTCTTCAGCTCCTCCGCCATGACGGCGTTCATCAGCGGTCCGTGCCGGGTGCTCTTCACCTCCAGCACCACGGGCGCGCCGCCCTTGACGGGGATCTCCTCGCGGCGCACCTCCAGGTCGTGCCAGACGTCCTGGTAGAGGTACTTCGTGGGCGCCTTCGGGTCGTCCAGCTTCTCGATGTAGAAGTCCTGGGTGTCCGGCCCCAGGTTGGACATGCCCCAGGCCACCTTCCCGTTGTGGCCGACAATCAGCATGGGCACGCCGGGCAGGGAGAAGCCCACGTGCTGGAAGCGGCCGGCATGCAGGCCGTTCTCGTACCAGGTGGACGGCATGCTCAGCGGGATGTGCACGTCGTTGGCGAGCAGCGGCTGGCCGCTCTTCGTGCGCTGGCCGTGCACCACCCAGTTGTTGCTGCCGGAGACGATGTTGGGGTCGCCCATCACCGCGTCCACGCTGTCCAGGCCGGACATCGCCTTCACGTCCTTGAGGCCCGGCAGGCGCGCCTCCTTGGGGACGATGAGGGGCGTCTCTGGCGCGTTCTGCGGCAGGAGCGCGTTGGCCACGTCCTCACCCACCGCCGCCACCAGCCGCGCGCGGAAGAGCTCCAGGCGGTGGTTGCCGCCCAGCATCATCGCCAGCAGGTTGCCGCGCGCGAGCGAGTCCACGGGCGTCCAGGGCGTGGGCGTCGTGGCCATCACGGTGAACTCGTAGGGCAGCGGCTCCGCGGCGATGCGCGCGTTGATGCCCGTGCTGTAGGCCTCCAGGATGGCGCGCGCCTCCGGATCCACCTGCTCCCAGGACTTCTCGGCCATGTGGCGCAGGCCCATGGTGCGGAAGAACTGATCCGCGGACACGCCCATGGGGCCCAGCAGGGTCGCGAGCCGGCCGTCCACCAGCCGGCGGCTCATCTCCAGCTGCCACAGCCGGTCCTGCCCGTGCACGTAGCCCTGGGCGAAGAAGAGGTCGTGCTCGTCGTTGGCGAAGATGTGCGGCACGCCCCACGTGTCGCGCAGCACCTCCACCTTGCCGTGCAGGCCGGGCAGGGTGAGCGTGCCCTCCTCGCGCGTCCAGCGGCGGCGGGCGAGCCAGGGGCCCACGCCCGGGGTGGCCACGGCCATGGCGGACGGCAACATGCGCAGCATGCGCAGGACCTGGGTGAAGGCGCTCATGACGCGGAGGCTCCAGCAGTCGGGGCGTTGGGGGCGGCGGTGTCGTCAGGGGCAGCGGACGGCGTGTCCGGGAGCGCGTCCGGCAGCTCCTTGTCCAGGTTGCGCAGGCGCGGGTTGAGCCACCCGGCCGCGACGTTGGTGAGCGTCAGCAGGCCCAGGACGATGAAGATGACGGCGATGCCGCGCCCCGGACCCACGCCCAAGAGGCGGCCCATGCTGCTAGCGAGCGCGCCCCCCTCGCGCATGGCCGGCTCGAAGATGTCATCCGCGAGAGGCCCCGCGATGAGGGCCGCGAGCGGCGACACGCAGAGGATGATCATCCGCTTCACGGCGGCGGCGCGGCCCTGGAGGTCCGCGGGAATCTTGCGCTGCCAGATGGACTGGATGCCCGCCATCACGGGCGGCATGGTGAACAGGTAGAGCGCGGCGGCGGTGGCGACGAGCGGCACGCTGGGCGACGGCGCGGCCAGGAAGAGCACCACGCCCGAAAACGCATGGAAGCCGAGGATGCCGTACAGCGGGTTCTTGGGGCCGCCCCACACGCCCATGCCGATGCCGCCCAGCAGCGCGCCCACGCCCGCGATGGACGCGATCCTGCCCAGCGTGGAGATGTCCGTGAAGGCGAGCACCAGCGGGGTGATCAGCAGCACCACCAGGTCCATGCACAGCACGGCCACGCCGGTGAAGGCCATCAGGGACAAGAGCCCCTTGCGCGCGCTGATGAAGGCCCAGCCCTGCTTCATCTCCGCGAGCAGCGACCCCTTGCCCTGCTGGCCCTCCGCGGAGGCGGCGGGCCGCGGGAAGCGGACCATCAGCAGCGTGGTGACGGCGATGAAGAAGCTGCAGACGTCCACCGTCAGCACGCCCTTCAGGCCCACGCTGTCGATGAGCGCTCCCGCGATGATGGGGGAGAGGATCTGGCTGGCGCCGCTGGCCACCTCCGCCATGGCGTTGGCGCGGCCCAGGTGCTGCTTGGGCACGATGAGCGTCACCGTGGCGAAGAAGGCCGGCCAGCGGAAGGCGCCGAAGCACGCGCCCAGGGCGACGGGCAGGTAGAAGTGCCAGGGCTCCAGCTTGAACAGCCCCCGTTCGCTGGCCAGCAACATGCCGAAGATGAGCATGGTGGTGAAGCCGTTGCCCATGTCCGCCAGCAGCATGGCGCGGCGGCGGTCCCACCGGTCGATGAGCGTCCCCGCGATGGGGGACAGCACCACCATGGGCGCCAGCGCGAAGAAGGACAGCAGCGCGAACTGCGTGGTGGAGCGCGTGTCCAGGAAGACCTTCGCGCCCACGCCGAAGGACGTGAGGCCGGAGCCGAGGATCGAGATGAGCTGGCCGAACCAGGTGATCCAGAAGACCCGCATGGGCTGGGTGATGGTCAGGCGTTGCGCGAGGCTCATTCCACGTCTCTTTCTCCTGGGGGGCAGGAGGGTCAAGGGCCCGCGCACCGTACTACGGGAGTGCGCGCGGGCCCGGCGTTGCTAGGGGGATTTCAGCTCTGCTCCAGCTCCGCGAGCATGGCTTCCAGGGCTTCGGGGTCGAGCTGACTGGCGCTCGCCTCCACGATGGCCACCGTCATCACCTCCACGGTGGGGGATTCGAAGAGGGCGCGCATGGACAGCTCGACCTGGAAGGCCTCGCGGATGCGCGACAGCAGCTGCACGCCCAGGAGCGAGTGGCCGCCCAGCTCGAAGAAGTTGTCGGTGATGCCCACCGACTCCACGCCCAGCAGGTCCTGCCAGAGCGCGGCGACCTTCTCCTCGGTCTCGTCGCGCGGGGCGACGAAGGCGTTGGCCAGCGGGGGACGCGGGTGCTTGCCGCTGCCGCTTCCGCCCGCGCGGGAGGTGGAGGCGCCGTCGCGCGCCACCTGACGCCGAGCCTCCAGCGACCCGAGTGACGCGAGGAAGCGTCCACCGGTGGGCTGGGTGAGCAGCGCGCGCAGGAGGCGGAAGCCCTCAGCGGGGGGGATGACGGCGTCGGGCCGGAAGCCCTCGCCCACGCCCCACACGTCCCAGTCCACGGTGTACCAGCGGGCGCCGCCCAGCCGGGCCTGCCGTGCCGCCACCGCGTCCATGCCGGCGTGCGCCGCCGCCACCGCGCTGACCGCCATGCCGCCCAGCACCACGGTGAGGGAGGACTGCACCACGACGAAGTCCGGCTGCCGCGATGCCAGGGCCTCCGCCAGCCGCATGAGGCCTCCGAAGCGGCCGGACAGCAGCGGGGCGGTGGCCTCCGGCGTGGCCTCGGCCACGGAGATGCGGGTGGCCATGCCGCCGTCACCGGCCGCGTAGAAGACGCCGTCGATGCGGCCGAACTTCGCCTCCGCGACCTGGAGCGCCTTGTCGAGCTGGCCCTGCACGCCCGCGTCCGCGCGCAGCGCCAGGACTTGTGCGCCCGAACGCTCCAACGCGCGCATGCGGTCAATGGCCTTGGACGTCGCGTCCTGCGCGTCATGGCCCGCGCGCCACGCGTCCCATTCGCCGGGGGCGGGGAGCGTGCGGCGAGACAGCAGCACGAGCTTCGGCTTCACCGCCTGCGTGAGCTGCTCCGCGAGCGCGAGCCCCACGCGGCCCAAGCCACCGACGATGACGTAGACCCCGCCGTCCTTGAGGCCAACCTGTTCCGTGGTGGCAGGGACGTCGATGGTCTCGAACGCTTCGACGTGGCGGTAGGGACCGCGCAGCGCGACCACCGGGTCCTTGCCGGCGGCCAGCTCCGTCACCAGCCGCTCCAGCCACGGGCCGGACGCGGACTCTTCCGGCGCGGGCCAGGTGACGTCGACGGCGCGCACGGTGAGGCCGGGGTACTCCTGCGGCAGCACCCGGCTGGCACCGACAGCGGCCGCCTGCCAGGGCAGCAGCGGCTCCTCGCCCGTGACGTCCTGGGCGCCAATGGTCACCACGTCCAGCGTCACCGGCGTCTTCGCCGCGCCCGGGCCCACGGCCTTCGCCAGCGCGAGCAGCCCGTGGAACGACGTCGCGAGCCCCGACTCCAGGTCGCGCGGCTCCTTCACCAGCGGCCACAGGTACGCGACGTGCGCGGGCGTCCAGTCCTCACCGCGCAGGCGGTCCAGGTGCTCGCCCAGCGCGTCCCCCAGGGCATCCGGAGCTGACGGATCCACGGCGAAGCGCTTCGTCACCGGATCCGACGCGCCCTGTCCCGCGACGAGCGACACCACGTCCGCGCCCGCCTGGCGCAGCCGCTCCGACACGCGCGCGGCCACCGGCGTGTCCGCCTCCAGCACCAGCCAACGCTGGCCGGACAGCGACGGAACTTGCGGTGAGGCACGCGTGCGCGGCCACGAGGGGACGGTCAACTCCACGCCCTGCGTCGTCACGGTCCGCGCGGCGGCGGCGCGAGGCAGCGCGGGCGGCGGACCCTTGAGCAGGTCGTAGCGCTCGCGCTGGAAGGGGTAGGCGGGCAGGGGGATGCGGCGGCGGGCCTCGCCCTTGTAGACGCGGCCCGCGGTCGTCTTCGCGCCCGCGAGCCACAGCTTCGCGAACGCGTCCGCGGCGTGCGTGAGCGCGTCCTGCTGGGCGTCGCGCGGCGCGGGCAGCGTGGTGAGGATGGCCGGGAACGTGCCTTCCTGCGCGTTGCGGCGCACCAGCGTGGCCAGTGCGTTGCCCGGACCGACCTCCAGGAAGACATGCTCGGGGTCGTTCAACAGCAGCGTCGCCGAGTCCTGGAAGCGCACGGCGTCGCGCAGATGCCGCGCCCAGTACGCAGGGCTCACCGCGTCCTCGCGCGTCACCCAGGTGCCGGTGACGTTGGACAGGTAGAGCTCCTTCGGCTCCTTGCGAGCGACCTTCGCCACCGCCTGACGGAACTCCTCCACGATGGGGTCCATCATGTGGGAGTGGAACGCGTGCGACGTGTGCAGCCGCGACACCTCCACCTTCTGCGCCTCCAGCTTCGCCTGGAGCGCGTCCACCGCGTCGCTGGGGCCCGCCACGACCGTGAAGCCCGGCGCGTTCACGGCCGCCACGGAGATGCGCGCGTCCATCAGCGGCGCCAGCGCCTCCGGCGTCATCCGCACGGACAACATGGAACCCGAAGGCAGCGACTGCATCAGCCGGCCGCGCGTGGCCACCAGCGCCAGCGCGTCGTCCAGGCTGAACACGCCCGACAGGCACGCGGCCACGTACTCACCGATGCTGTGGCCGACCATCGCCTGCGGCGTCACGCCCCACGACGCCCACAGCTTCGCGAGCGCGTATTCGATGACGAACAGCGCGGGCTGCGTGAGCGACGTCTGCTTGAGCTGCTCCGTCGCCTTCTCGCGCCCGTCCGCGGGCGGATACAGCACGGTGCGCAGGTCCAGGCCCAGGTGCGGCTTGAGCTTCTCCGCGCAGGCGTCCACCTCCGTGCGGAAGATGGGCTCCTGCTCGTAGAGGCCACGGCCCATGTCCACGTACTGCGAACCCTGGCCGGAGAAGAGGAACACCACCGGCCGGCGCGTGTTGGTTCCAGAGCCACCCAACAGCCGCCGCGCATCCCGCAGCGCCGCCTTCGCGTCCGCGACGTCCTTCACCACCACGGCGCGCCGGTGCTCGTGCGCGTGGCGGCCCACCTGGAGCGTGTACGCCACGTCCGCCAGGGACACGTTCGGGTTCGCGTCCAGGTGCGCGGCCAGCCGCTCCGTCGCCGCGTCCAGCGCCGCGGGCGTGCGGGCGGACAGGGGCAGCACGTGCCATGCGCGCTTGGACGGCGCGGGGGCGGCTGTCTTCGGGGCCTCCTCCAGGATGACGTGCGTGTTGGTGCCGCCGATGCCGAAGGCGCTCACGCCCGCGCGGCGCGGCCCGTTCGGGGACGTCCACGGCCGGGGCTGCGAGGGCACGAAGAAGGGGCCCGCGTCGAAGTCGATGACGGGGTTGGGCTTTTCGAAGTGGGGGCTCGCGGGAATCTCACCGTGCTCCATGGCGAGCACCGTCTTCACCACGCCCGCGATGCCGGCCGCCGCGTCCAGGTGGCCAATGGCCGCCTTGAGCGAGCCCAGCGCCACGCGCTTCTGGCCCGTCTCCTTGCCACCGAAGGCCTGGTTGAGCGCGGCCACCTCTATCGGGTCGCCCAGCGGGGTGCCCGTCGCGTGGGCCTCCACGTACTGGATGTCGTCGGGCGTGACGCCGGAGATGGCGAGCGCCTCCGCGATGACCGCGGCCTGGCCCTCCACGCTGGGCGCGGTGAAGCCCACCTTGCCCGCGCCGTCGTTGTTCACCGCCGTGCCCAAGAGCACGCCGTGGATGGTGTCGCCGTCCTTGAGCGCATCCGACAGGCGCTTGAGCACCACCACCGCCGCGCCCGCGCCGCGCACGGTGCCGTTGGCCTTCGCGTCGAACGCGCGGCAGTAGCCGTCCGGCGAGAAGATCATCCCCTCCTGGTAGAGGTAGCCCGCCGTCTGCGGGAAGGACACGGACGAGCCGCCCGCGAGCGCCATGTCGCTCTCGCCGGACAGCAGGCTCTGGCACGCCAGGTGGAGCGCCACCAGGGAGCTGGAGCACGCCGTCTGCACCGTCGCCGCGGGCCCGCGCAGGCCCAGCCGGTGGGACACGCGCGTGGCCACGTAGTCCTTGTCGTTGGCCAGCATCACGCCGAACGAACCGGCCGCGTCCATCAGGTCCGGCTGCCGCATCAGCGCGCGCAGCAGGTACGAGCTCAGGCTCACGCTCGCGTAGACGGCCACCGCGCCCTTGAAGCGGCCCGGGTCATAGCCGGCGTTGTCCAGCGACTCCCACGCGCACTCCATGAAGATGCGCTGCTGGGGGTCCATCAGCTCCGCCTCGCGCGGGCTGTAGCCGAAGAGGCCCGCGTCGAACTCCGTGGCGCCCTCCAGCACGTAGCTGGAGCGCACCCACTGTGGATGGGCGCGCAGGGCCTGGGGAACGCCCGCGTCGTCCAGCTCCGCGTCCGTGGGCACGCGACGCGCGTCGCCGCCGCGCCGGAGCATCTCCCAGAAGCCCTCCAGCGTCTGCGCACCCGGGAAGCGGCCCGACAGGCCGACGATCGCGATGCGCTCCTCGCCACCACCCACTGCGTCACTCATCCGCGTCTCCATCCGTTTCCACCCGACCGCGCGAGGCTCCCGCGCGGCGGTTGACCGTGCGTCGCGCCTCGGCACGGGAGCGGCCCGCCTGCGCCGCGTCCTCCGAGGGCGTGTCCTCCCGGCGCGACAGCCGCGCCGCCAGTGCCCGCACGGTGGGGTACTGGAAGAGGTCCGTGAGCGCCAGCGTCACGCCGAGCTCCGCCGTCAACCGGCGGTGCAACTGGAGCGCGAGCAGCGAGTTGCCACCCAATTCGAAGAAGGGGTCGTCCAGGCCCACCCGCTCCACGTGGAGCAGGTCCTTCCACGCCTGGGCGATCTGCTGCTCGATGGCCGTCCCCGGCGCCACGAAGGGCCGCGACGGATCCGCGCCACCGGCCTCCGGCGCGGGCAGCGCCTTGCGGTCCGCCTTGCCGTTGGGGCTGAGCGGCATGCGCTCCAGCACCACGATGTTGGACGGCACCATGTACTCGGGCAGGCGCTCCAGCAGGTACGTGCGCAGCGCCGCGCCCTCCGGCTTCGCGTCCTTGCCGGTGACGTAGGCCACCAGCCGCTTCTGGCCCGGCCGGTCCTCGCGCGCGAGCACCACCGCCTGGCGCACCGTGGGGTGCTTCTCCAACGAGGACTCGATCTCGCCCAGCTCGATGCGCAGGCCGCGGATCTTCACCTGGAAGTCCGCGCGGCCCAGGTACTCGATTTCGCCGTCCGGCAGCCACCGCGCCACGTCGCCCGTGCGGTACATGCGCGCGCCCGGCACCGTCGCGTACGGATCCGGGATGAAGCGCTCGGCCGTCAGCGAGGGCCGCGCCAGGTAGCCGCGTCCCACCTGTACGCCGCCGATGTACAGCTCGCCCGCGGCGCCCTGGGGCACCGGCTGGAGCTCCGCGTCCAGGATGCAAATCCGCGTGTTGTCCACCGGCCGGCCAATGGGCACGGAGCGGCGGCCGTCGTTGGCCTTGCACGCGTGGAACGTCACGTCCACCGCGGCCTCGGTGGGGCCGTAGAGGTTGTGCAGCCCCGCGCCGGGCAGCGTGCGCAGGCACAGCTCCTTCAGCTCCAGCGGCAGCGCTTCACCGCTGCACACCACGCGCTGGAGCGACGTGCACTCCGCCACGCCCGGCTCGTCCAGGAAGGCCTGGAGCATGGAGGGCACGAAGTGCAGCGTGGTGACGGACGCGGAGGCAATCAGCGACTTGAGGTAACCCGGGTCCTGGTGCCCGCCGGGCTTCGCGACCACGAGCTTCGCGCCCGTCATCAGCGGCCAGAAGAACTCCCAGACAGACACGTCGAAGCTGAACGGCGTCTTCTGGAGCACCACGTCCCGCGGCGTGAGCCGGTAGGCGGACTGCATCCACAGCAGGCGGTTCACCACCGGGCCATGCGCGTTCATCGCGCCCTTGGGGCGGCCCGTGCTGCCGGAAGTGAAGATGATGTACGCCAGCGAGTCCGGCGTCGCCGTGGGCGCGGGCGCGGTGGTGGGCTCGCGGGCAATCTCCTCCCAGCCCGTGTCCAGCTTCACCACCTTCGCGTCCGACGCCGGCAGCCGCGCCAGCAGCCGCTCCTGCACCAGCAGCACCGGCGGACGCGCGTCCTCCAGCATCCAGCCCAGGCGCTCCTGCGGGTAGCCCGGATCCAGCGGCACGTAGGCTCCGCCCGCCTTCAGCGTGCCCAGGAGGCCCACCACCATCTCCAGCGAGCGCTCCACGCACAGGCCCACGCGGACTTCCGGTCCCACGCCGTGCTTGCGCAGCGCGTGCGCCAGCTGGTTCGCGCGGGCGTCCAGCTCGCGGTAGGTGAGGCGGCTGCCCTCGAACTCCAGGGCGACGGCGTCCGGCGTGCGCGCCACCTGCGCCTCGATGAGCGACGTGAGCGTCGCGTCCTTCGGGTGCGTGACGGAGGTGTCGTTCCAGTCCTTCAGCACGCGCTGGCGCTCGGCATCGGGCAAGAGCGGCAGGCGGGAGATGGGCACGTCCGGCCGAGCGACGATGCCTTCGAGCAGCGTCAGGTAGTGGCCCAGCAGGCGCTCCGCGGTGGAGCGCTCGAAGAGGTCGGTGCTGTACTCGGCGATGACGCGCAGGCCCTGCGGCAGGTCCACCAGCAGGAGCGACAGGTCGTACTTCGTCGTGCCGGTGTCCACCGGCTTCGCCTCCATCACCACGCCCGGGGCCTCCAGGGCCGGCATGGGCGCGTTCTGCAGGACGAACATCACCTGGAAGATGGGCGAGTGGCTGAGGTGCCGCTCCGGCTTGAGCGCATCCACCAGCCGCTCGAAGGGGATGTCCTGGTGCGCGTACGCGTCCAGCGTGGACTCGTGCACGCGGTTCAGCAGCTCCTTGAACGTGGGCCTGCCGGACAGGTCCGAGCGCAGCGCCAGCATGTTCACGAACAGGCCGATGAGCCCCTCCACCTCCGCGCGCGGACGTCCCGCGATGGGCGTGCCCACCACGATGTCGTCCTGCCCGGTGTAGCGGGACAGGAGCACGTTGAACGCGGACAGCAGCGTGACGAAGAGCGTGCGGCCCTCGCGTTGGCCCAGCGCCTTGAGCGCCTGGGTGAGGGCGGGGGACAGGTGCATTACCTGCCGCTCGCCCTTGGAGCTCATCAGCGCCGGACGCGGCTTGTCCTGGGGCAGCTCCAGGAGCGCGTTCGGGTTGAGGCGGTTCTTCCAGTAGGTGAGCTGGCGCTCCAGCTCCGCGCCCTGGAGCCATTCCTTCTGCCACGCCGCCCAGTCCGCGTACTGCAAGGGCAGGGGCTTGAGCGGCGAGGGCTGACCTTCCAGGCACGCGCGGTACAGCACCGCCAGCTCGTGCACGAGCACGCCCATGGACCAGCCGTCGGAGACGATGTGGTGCTGATCCACCAGCAGCACCTGCTCACCGTTGCCCAGGAGCATCAGCACCGCGCGCAACAGCGGCCCCTGCTCCAGGCTGAACGGCTGCTGCGCGAGCGTGACGACGCGCCGCTGGGCTTCGGCCTCGCGCTCCGTCACCGGCAGCCCCTGGAGGTCCATCACCTCCAGCGGCACCTCACCCGTGGAGGCGATGACCTGCACGCCGCCGCCTTCGCGCTCCTGGAAGGTGGTGCGCAGCGTGTCGTGCCGCTCCACCAGCAGGGCCAGGGCGCGGCGCAGCGCGTCCGTGTCCACGGTGCCCGTCAGTCGCACCGCGGTGGGCATGTGGAAGGCCGCGCTGCCGGGGCTCCACTTGTCCAGGAACCACATCCGCTCCTGCGCGAAGGACAGGGGCGCCTGCTTCGAGGCAGGGCGCGACTTGTCCTTCAGGAGCTGGGCCAGGCGTGCTCGCTTCTCTTCGGGCGTCATGTTCAGGCTGCGTCCTCGCTGCTGCTGTCACCACCGTCACCGCCGCCTGCGTCTTCCATGACCGCGAGCAGCTCCGCCACCTGTTCGTCCGACAGCTGGTCCATGTTCTCCAGCAACTTCTCCGCCTCCGCCGCGGTCACCTTCTGCTTCGCGGCGGGCGTGGCCACCGGCTGCGCGGCCACCAGGGGCTGCGTGGGCGTGGCGCCCTCCACGGAGTAGCCCAGCCGCTCAATCACCGCGTGGGTGGAGGCGTCGAAGGGGCGGGGCCACTTGATGCGCTTCCAGGACTCGCCCATCTTCTTCTCGATGCCCTGGTGCTGGAGGATGTTCGGGTCACCCAGGCCGCCCATCATGCGGTCCTTCTTGCCGTCGTACGGCTGGACCATGCGCTCGTCGAACTCGAGCCCCAGGAACTGGGCCACGCCCGTCATCACCTTCGTGGGGTCCGCGACCAGGTCCTCGTAGCGCACCCAGTGGCAGCGCTCGCGGCCGATGCCGTCGAAGAAGTTGAGCAGGTTCCGGTTGGACAGCGCCCACACCGTCTCCGCCACCACGTAGGGATCCACGTCCGCGTCGCCGAAGAGGCCGGCGGCGAAGAGGCGGTCGAAGCGCATCCGGAGGATGGACTCCATCACCGGGAGCGGGTGGCGGTAGAGGTAGATGTACTTGTTGCCCTCGAACATCCGCTCCGCGCGCTCCAGCGTCTCCACGTCCATGGCGTACGTGGGCGTCTTGTCCACGAGCAGCCGTGGCGAGGACTTCTCCTGGAGGCGGCGGTAGACGTCCTGCGCGGACACGTCGTCCGCGACCAGCCGGTCCACCAGCGCGGCGCCGGCGGGCGAGTCCAGCTTCTCCAGCTCCATGAGCGCCCACTGCAGGCCGCCCGTGGTCCACTCCATCTCGGAGCCGAAGCCGATGTTCTCGCGCCACTCGCGCATGCCCTCGAAGAAGAGCAGGTTCACTTCCGGCGGGCAGAACAGCCGGGGGTGTCCCGCGAGCATCACGCGGAACAGCGTGGAGCCCGCGCGCGGGCTGGAGTGCACGAACACCATGGGCGGGTTCTTCTTCGCCGTGTTGGTGCGCTGCGCGCCGGACGTCTGGGCGCGGTAGGGCTTCAGCGGGTACGCGGACAGCGGCTTGTTCTCCGCGAAGCGCTGCGGGTCCTGGAGCCGGTCCATCTCCACCAGCAGGTACTTGGACAGCTCCGGGATGGACGGGTGCGCCTGCACCTCATGCGGGTAGAGCTGGAACTTGAAGTCCTGCCGCAGGTCGTACTCCAGCTCCGCGCCCAGCGCGTGCAGGTCGTAGCCCTTGAGGCTGCCGTCGGCGGGCAGCTTGTCCAACGGGATGCGCAGGCCTTCGGAGATGTGGTGGCGCAGGTACTCGGTGAGCAGGGCGGGGCGCTCGGTGGGGAACGCGGTGCGCAGGCGCTCCGCGATGGGCTTCTCCGTGGAGGCCGCGCGCTTGCCCAGCTCCTGCTCCACGCGCCCGGCGACGCCGGCCACCGTGGGCGTCTCGAAGAGGCCGCGCAGCGACAGGTCCACCTTCAGCACCGCGTGGATGTGGTTGCGCAGCTGCGTGGCCAGCAGCGAGTGGCCGCCCAGCTCGAAGAAGTTGTCGTTGATGCCGATGCCGTCAATGCCCAGCACCTGCTCCCAGATGCCCGCGACGGTCTTCTCCAGCTCCGTGCGAGGCGCGGCGTAGGGCGTGAGGATGGAGGGGCGCGCGTGCTTGTTGCCCTTCGCCGCGTCCTTCTTGCCCTTCTCCGCCTTTACTGCACGAGGCCCCTGACGGCGGCGCGCGGCCAGGTCACCCGTGGAGACCGCGAGCCGGCCGCTCTCGCCATGTGACAGCGCGCGGCGCAGCGCCTCCAGGCCCTCTGCGGGCTGGATGGCGAACCGGGCCAGCGTGGGGGACAGCTCCGCCATGGCCTGCGCGTCCGCGAACTGCCACGCGTCCCAGTCCACGCTCAGCCACGGGTAGGCGAAGCCCTCCGTGCGCGCTTCGGCGAACGCGTCCATGAAGGCGCTGGCGGAGGCCTGCGCCACCTGGCCCAGGCCGCCCAGCACGGACGACAGCGACGACACGAGGAGGCAGAACGCGGGGCCTTCCTTCGGGAGCACCTCTTCCAGCACGCGCACGCCGTGCACCTGCGGGCGGAAGTGCCAGGCGCACTCGTCCGGGCCCGTCTCCGCGATGGTGCCCAGCGTGGCGCCCTGCATGCCGCCCGCCGCGTGGATGACGCCATCAATGCGGCCGAAGCGCGCCACCGCCGCGTCCACCACGCCGCGCATGGACTCCACGTCGGTGAGGGACGCCGGCAGCACCAGCATCTCCACGCCGGTGCGCTCCAGGGCCAGCGCGCGCTGGATGCGGCGGGACACCGCGTCCTGCACGCCGTGCTTCTCCACCCACGCCGTCCACTGGCCGCGGCTGGGGAAGTCCGGCGTCTCCACCAGCGTCAGCTTCGCCTGGTGCACCGTGGCCAGCTCGGACGCCAGCGCATGGCCGATGCCGGTGAGGCCGTCGGTGATGAGGTACGCGCCGCCGTCGCGCAGCACCTCCGCGCCGGCCGCCTCCAGGCGCACGGGCTCGAAGGTCTGCACCCAGCGCTGGCGGCCACGCAGGGCCACCACCGCGTCACGCGGTTCGGCGCCCAGCTCCGCCGCCAGCCGGTCCACGACCGCGCCCGCGTCGCCGGGCACCACGTCCACGAAGCGGCAGGAGAGGTTCGGGTACTCCTGCGGCAGCACGCGCGAGGGGCCCACCAGCAGGGCCTGCTCCGGCACCTGCGCGTCCGCCTGCTCCACGCGGGCGGAGCGGCTGGTCACCACGGACCAGGTGAGCGGCTCCAGGTGGCCCGTCTCGCTCAGGGCGCGAGCGAGGAACAGCTGGCTGTGGAAGCCCAGGTCCAGCGCCTTCTCCTGGGAGGCCGGCTCGTGCGACAGGCTCCACAGGTGCAGCACGTTGGAGAACGCGCGGCCCTGCTTCTTCAGCGCCTCCAGCACCGCGCAGAAGTCCTCGCGGCGCGCCGGATCCACCGTGAACGTGCCGTCCGGACGCTGCTCGAAGCGCGCACCGGGGACGACGCGGAAGACGTCTCCGCCCAGCTTCGGCGCCAGGGCCTCCGCCACGCCGGTGTCGTCCGCGAGCACCAGCCAGCCCTTGCCCGCCGCGTCCTTCGCCTTGGGCAGCGGGGACAGCTTCCACGACGGCGCGTAGAACCAGTCCGCCACGTCCGGGCGCTTCTCCAGCGACGCGGGCGCATCCGTGCGGGCCCCGCCGCCCAGCGGCTTCGCGTCGATCCAGTAGCGCTCACGCTGGAAGGGGTAGGTGGGCAGCGGCACGCGGCGGCGCTGCTCGTTGCCCGCGAAGCCCTTCCAGTCCACCGTCACGCCGTTGAGCCACAGCCGGCCCAGCGCGCTCAGCAGCACCTGGAGATCCGGCGCCTGCTCGCGCGGGTGGCGCGTGGAGGAGATGAGCACGCGCGCTTCCGCGCCCGGCTGCTGCTTCGCCAGCGTGGTGAGCACCGTGCCGGGGCCCACCTCCAGCAGCGCCGCCTGCGGCCACTTGCGAGACAGCTCCTGGAGGCCCGCGGAGAAGCGCACGGCCTGACGCAGGTGCGTGGCCCAGTAGCCCGGGTCCGTCGCCTGCGCCGCTTCAATCCAGGTGCCCGTCACGTTGGACAGGAAGGGCAGCGTGGGCGCGTTGAGCTTCACCTGACGCACGCGCGCGGTGAAGGTCGCGAGGATGGGGTCCATCATCGCGGAGTGGAACGCGTGCGACGTGTGCAGCCGCGACACCTCCACGCCCTGCGCCTCCAGCTTCGCCTGGAGCGCGTCCACCGCGTCGGTGGGGCCCGCGACCACGGTGAAGCCCGGTGCGTTCACCGCCGCCACGCTGATGTTCGCGGGGAGCAGCGGCTTGAGCGCGGACTCCTCCAGCTTCGCGGACAGCATCGCGCCCGAGGGCAGCCCCTGCATCAGCTTGCCGCGCGCGGCCACCAGCGCCAGCGCGTCGTCCAGGGTGAACACGCCCGCGAGGCACGCGGCCACGTACTCACCGATGCTGTGCCCCAGCATCGCGGAGGGCTTCACGCCCCATGCCATCCACAGCTTCGCCAGCGCGTACTCCACGGCGAAGAGCGCGGGCTGCGTCAGCTCCGTGCGCGTCAGCGCCTGCGTCGCCGCTTCCGCCTTGGAGGCCTCCGGGAAGAGGACCGTGCGCAGGTCCAGGCCCAGGTGCGACGTCAGCTTGTCCGCGCACGCGTCCAGGTGCCGCTTGAAGGTCGGCTCGGACGCGTACAGGTCGCGCGCCATGCCCGCGTACTGCGAGCCCTGGCCGGGGAACAGGAAGGCCACCGGCCGCTCATGCACGTCCGGCGTGTTCGTCCACAGGCGTGGGCCGTTCTCCACCTCCAGCGCGGCCATCGCGTCATCCCGGTCGCGGCACACCAGCACGCGCCGCTTCGCCATGGCCTGACGGCCCGTCTGGAGCGTGAAGGCCACGTCCGCCAGCGCCTGCGCGGGGTGCGCCTTCAGGTGCGCGGCCAGGTTCTTCGTCGCCGCGTCCAGCGCCGCGTCGCTCTTCGCGGACAGCACCAGCAGCTGCGCCGGGCGGGACGCGCCGGACGCCGGAAGGGCCGGGGCCTCCTCCAGCACGATGTGCGCGTTGGTGCCGCCCACGCCGAAGGAACTCACGCCCGCGCGGCGCGGGTGCTTGGGGTTCGCCTGCCAGTCGGCGAGCTTCGTGTTGACGAAGAACGGGCCGCCCGAGAACGGAATCTCCGGGTTCACCTCCGTCACGTGGAGGCTGGGCGGAATCTGCCGGTTCTCCAGCGTCAGCACCGCCTTGATGAGGCTGGAGACGCCGGCCGCGTTGGCCAGGTGGCCGATGTTGCTCTTGAGCGAGCCCACCGGAATCTTCGGAGGGTTCGCCTTCGCCGCCGCCGAGCGGAACTTGAACGCCTTGTTGAGCGCGCGCACCTCGATGGGGTCACCCATCTTCGTGCCGGTGCCGTGCGCCTCCAGGTAGCCGATGGTCTCCGGCGCCACGCCGGCCGCGCCCAGGGCCTCGGTGATGACGGTGGCCTGGCCCTCCACGCTGGGGGCGGTGAAGCCCACCTTCAGCGCGCCGTCGTTGTTGATGGCGCTGCCCTTGATGATGGCGTGGATGTGGTCGCCGTCTTCAATGGCGTCCGCCAGCCGCTTGAGCACCACCACGCCCACGCCGCTGCCGAACACCGTGCCCTCCGCCTTCGCGTCGAACGCGCGGCAGTGGCCGTCCGGGGACACGATGCCGCCGGGCACGAAGGGGTAGCCCTCCGGGTGCTTCACGTGCACGGACACGCCGCCGGCCAGGGCCAGGTCGCACTCCTCATTCAGGAGGCTCTGGCAGGCCGCGTGCGTGGCCACGAGCGACGTGGAGCACGCGCTGGTGATGGAGTAGCTGGGGCCGCGCAGGTTGAGCTTGTACGCGACGCGGGTGGCCAGGAAGTCGCCGCCGTTGTTCACGTCCACCTGCACCTGATCCATTCCGCTCAGCTGGTCGAAGTTGGGGACCAGGTGGAACACCAGGTACGTGTTGGTGGCCGCGCCCGCGAACACGCCGATGGAGCCGTCGAAGCCCTCCGGCGTGTGGCCCGCCTTCTCCAGCGCCTCCCACGCGCACTCCAGGAAGACGCGGTGCTGCGGGTCCATCAGCTCCGCCTCGCGGGGCGTGAAGCCGAAGAAGCCCGCGTCGAACAGCTCCATGCCGGCCAGCGCGGCGCTGGCCTTCACGTGGCGCGGGTCCTTGCGCAGGACGGGGTCCACGCCCAGCTTCTCCAGCTCCGCGTCGGGGACGGGCTGGATGGACTCCACGCCTTCGCGCAGGTTCTTCCAGAAGGAGTCCAGGTCGGGAGCGCCGGGGAAACGTCCGGCCATGCCGACGATGGCGATGGCCTGCGCGTCGATGTTCGATTCAGCGGACATGGGGTGTGCTCGGCTTCGAAAGGTGGGGGGAGGGGACGGCTACTCCTCGTCGGAGGCGCTGTCGCCCCGGCGGTTCGCGCGGCGCGCACGGCGGCGCTCCCCGCGGCTGAGCGCCTCGGTCTCCTCGGGCGCGGCTTCCGTGTCCTCGCTGCCGCTGGCGGCCTTGAGCAGCTTCGCCAGCGCCCCCACGGTGGGTCCTTCGTAGAGGGTGACGGCCGGCAGCGCGACGCCGAACTGCTCGCGCACGCGGGCAATCAGCTTCACGCCGACGAGCGAGTTGCCACCCAGCTCGAAGAAGTTGTCGTGCACGCCGACCTGGTCGATGCCCAGCGTCGTCTGCCAGAGGCGGGCAATCTTCTCCTCCAGCTCGTCACGCGGCGGCACGTAGGCGTTCTGGAGCGCGGGCCGGGGCGTGGTGCCCAGGGAAGAGCCCGCCTCCTGCTTCGCCTCCGCCTTCTCCTGCGCGGCGGCCGGCTGGGCCCACTTGCGCGCACGGGCGCGCAGGTTGCTCGTGGACACGGCCACGTGCGACACGGCGCCCAGCTGGAAGAGCTGCTCGAAGGCATCCTCGCCTTCGGAAGCCGTGATGGCCAGCGCGCCGAACGGGCTCTGCGCGCCGCCCGCGCGGGACTCGTACTGCCACGCGTCCCAGCCCACGCTCATCCACGGCACCGGTGACGTCTGCGCCTGCTTCGTGGCGAACGCGTCCATGAAGGACGTGGCCGCCGAGTACGACGCGAGCCCCAGACCGCCCAGCACCGCCGCCAGCGACGACGACAGCACGCAGAAGTCCAGCGAGCGCCCGCGCACCGCCTCCTCCAGCGCGTACAGCCCGCGCACGCGGCCGTGGAAGGTGTCGCGCACGTCCTCGGGCCGGGTGTCCGGGATGGCGCGGAAGAGCGCCTGCCCCACGTCACCCGCCGCGAACACCACGCCGTGCAGCGCGCCGAAGTGCGTCAGCGCCGCGTCCACGGCCTCCTTCACCTGGACCTTGTTGCCCGCGTCCACGGACACGGTGTGCACCTGCGCGCCCAGCGCCTCCAGCTCGCGCACCTGACGGATGCGGCGGGAGACAGCGTCGTCCTCGCCATGCGCGGCCAGGTGCGCGTCCCACTGCGAGCGCTCCGGCAGCGGCGTGCGGCCCGCGAGCACCAGCTTCGCCTTCGCGCGCTTCGCCAGCGACTTCGCGTGGGAGAAGCCCAGCGTGCCGAAGCCGCCGATGAGCAGGTACACGCCCCCGTCGCGCAGCGGCAGCTGGGCACTGCGCGGCGCGTCCGCCGGCACGTGCTCGAAGTGCTGCACCCAGCGGGCGCCGCCCCGGTACGCGATGACGGTCTCCAGCTTGGACGGCGTGGCGGCCTCGGACAGCAGGGACTCCACCAGCGCCGTCTCCTGCCAGCTGCCGGACGCGGGCAGGCGCACGTCCACGGCTTTCGCGGACAGGTGGCTGTACTCCTGCGGAATGACGCGCACCGGGCCCAGCACCGTGGCCAGCTCCGGGTTCGGCGCCTCGTCGCCCAGTGCCTGCATGCGGTTCGTCACCGCCACCAGCGACACGGGACGCGTGCCGGGCTGACGGCCCAGGGCCTGCGCCAGGGACAGCAGCCCCAGGAAGCCCTTGCCCAGCGCGGACTCGAAGTCCGCCTCGCCGTGCGCGTCGCCCAGGCCCAGCGTGCCCAGGTGCAGCACGTGGTCCGGGGCGCGGCCCTGCGCGGTGAGCGCCTCCAGCACCGTGGCCTCGCCGCCCAGCGCGAGCGACCAGTGGTGCTCGTCGTGCTTCGCGGTGACGGCGGCCGGGGTGATGCGCACCACGTCCTGGCCGGCCTCGCCCAGCTTGAGCGCGAGCCGCGCGCCCAGGCCTTCATTGGCGTCGTCCGGGAGCAGCAGCCACCAGGTGGCCTTCTGCTCGCTCCAGGTGCCCTGGGGCGACGGCAGCGCGCGCTGCCACGACGGCAGGTAGAACCAGCGGGCCACGGGCTGCTTCTGATCCGCGGACGCCCACTCGGCGCGCTCGCCGTCGGCGGCGGTCTCCTTGCGCGGGTCCACCCAGTGGCGCTGACGCTCGAAGGGGGACGTGGGCAGCGCGATGCGGCGGCGCTTCTCACCGCCACGGAACGCGTCCCAGTCCGCCTCCACGCCCTCCAGCCACAGCCGGCCCAGCGTGGCCAGCACGTGGTCCAGGTCCGCGACCTGCTCCTTGGGGTGGCGCAGCGAGTTGATCAGCGCGTGCTTCGCGCCCTTGTCCGGGTGCTGCCGGGCCAGCGTGACGAGCGTGTTGCCCGGGCCGACCTCCAGCAGGATGGCGTCGGACTCCTTGAGCAGTTCGCCCACGCCGTCCGCGAAGCGCACCGCGCCGCGCAGGTGCTTCGCCCAGTAGTCGGGGCTCGTGGCCTGCTCGGCCGTCACCCAGGTGCCGGTGACGTTGGACAGGTAGGGCTTCGTCGGCGCCTTCCGGGCCACCTTGCGCACCGCCTCGCGGAAGGCGTCCAGGATGGGGTCCATCATCGCCGAGTGGAACGCGTGCGACGTGTGCAGCCGCGAGGACGCCAGGCCCTGGAGCTTCAGCGTCTCCACGAACGCGTCGATGAGCGGCGTGGGGCCGGCGACCACGCACGTGGCCGGGCTGTTCACCGCCGCCACGGACAAGCCCTCCGGCAGCATGGGCGTGACGTGCTCTTCCGGCAGGGACACCGCGAGCATGGAGCCCGCGGGCAAGGACTGCATCAGCCGGCCACGCGCGGCCACCAGCGCCAGCGCGTCGTCCAGGGTGAACACGCCCGCGAGGCACGCGGCCACGTACTCACCGATGCTGTGGCCCACCATCGCGTGCGGGGTCACGCCCCACGACTCCCAGAGCTTCGCGAGCGCGTACTCGATGACGAACAGCGCGGGCTGCGTGAGGCCCGTCTGCTTGAGGCGCTCCGACGCCAGCTCGCGAGACTCCGCGGACGGGTACAGCACCGTGCGCAGGTCCAGGCCCAGGTGCGGCTTGAGCTTCTCCGCGCAGGTGTCCACCTGGGCGCGGAAGAGCACTTCCGTCTCGTACAGCTCGCGGCCCATGTCCACGTACTGCGAGCCCTGCCCGGAGAACATGAACATCACCGGACGGCCGCTGTTCTCCGCGCTGCCGGAGAAGACGCGGCCCGGGGTGCGCTCCGCCAGCGCGGAGGCCAGCTCCGCCGTGGTGCGAGCCACCACCGCGCGCCGCTTGCCGAAGCGCTTGCGGCCCACCTGGAGCGTGTACGCCACGTCCGCCAGGTCCACGTCCGGGTTCTCGCGCAGGTGCGCGGCCAGCCGGTCCGTGGCGACCTCCAGCGAGTTCTCCGTGCGCGCGGACAGCAGCACCACCTGCGCGGGCAGGCGGGCCTTGTCGGTGGCGGGCAGCTCCGGCGCCTCCTCCAGGATGGCGTGCGCGTTGGTGCCGCCCATGCCCAGCGACGTGACGCCCGCGCGGCGCGGCGTCTCCCCGCGAGGGAAGTCGCGCAGCTCCGTGTTCACGTAGAACGGGCTGTTGGGGAAGTCGCACGCGGGGTTGGGCGTCTTGAAGTTGAGGCTGGGCGGAATCACCTTGTGGTGCAGCGTGAGGGCCGCCTTGATGAAGCCCACCGCGCCCGCCGCCGAGTCCAGGTGGCCGATGTTGCTCTTCACCGAGCCCAGCGCGCAGAAGTTCTTCTTGTCCGTGCCCTGGCGGAAGGCCTGCGTGAGCGCCGCGACTTCAATCGGATCCCCGACCTTGGTCGCCGTGCCGTGCGCCTCCACGTAGCCGATGGTGTCCGGATCCACGCCCGCGACGGCCTGCGCCAGCGCGATGACCTCCGCCTGACCCGCGACGGCCGGGGCCATGTAGCTGACCTTCTGCGAGCCGTCGTTGTTCACCGCCGAGCCGCGCACCACCGCGTAGACGGTGTCTCCGTCCTTGAGCGCGTCCGACAGGCGCTTGAGCGCGACCACCGCCGCGCCGTGGCCGGCGACGAAGCCCGCGGCCTCCGCGTCGAAGGTGTGGCAGTGGCCGTCCGGCGCCGTGGTGCCACCCTCGTGGTACAGGTAGCCCGCCTTCTCCGGGAAGTGGATGGACACGCCACCGGCCAGCGCCATGTCGCACTCGAACGACAGCAGGCTCTGGCAGGCGTAGTGGATGCACGTGAGCGACGTGGAGGACGAGGACTGGACCGTGACGGCCGGCCCCTTCAGGTCCATGCGGTACGCCACTTCGGTCGTGAGGCTGTCCTTGTCGTTGCCGATGGACGCCTGGAGGCTCTCCACCGACGCGACGTGCGCCAGGTGCGAGTACAGGTTGGAGAGCAGGTACGTGTTCATGCTCATGCCGCCGAACACGCCCACGCGGCCGGGCTGGCGCTCCGGGCTGTAGCCGGCGCTCTCCATGGCCTCCCACGCGCACTCCAGGAAGACGCGGTGCTGCGGGTCCATCAGCGCGGCCTCGCGGGGGTTCATCCCGAAGAAGGCCGCGTCGAACTGATCCGTGTCGCCCAGCGTGCCGCGGGCCTTCACGTAGTTGGGCGCGCGGACCATCGCGGGGTCGGCGCCCTCGGCGATGAGTTCCTCGTCGGTGAAGAAGGTGATGCTCTCCACGCCGCCGGTGAGGTTCTTCCAGAACTCGGCGATGGTCTTCGCACCGGGCAGGCGGCCGCCCAGGCCGATGACCGCGATGCCGTCCACTTCGGGAGTGTCAGTGCTCATGAAGCCGTCCTTCGAAATCTGGGGGGTGTGCCTGAAAGTCTTTGGTTACTTGCCACGGCCGCGCGCCTGCTGACGCCGCGCCTGGGCGGCCCGGCGGCGCTCCGCCTCGTCCTTGATCTTCTGGGAGGCCGCGCCCGAGTCCTCGCCCTTGTTCGCCAGGTGCTGGGCCAGCGCGCTCACCGTGGTGAACTTGAACATGTCCACCAGCGCCAGGTCCGCGCCCAGCTCTTCTTTCAGCCGCCGGTGGGCCTGCGCGATGAGCAGCGAGTTGCCACCCAGCTCGAAGAAGTTGTCGTTGAGGCCGACGCGCTCCACCTTCAGCACCGCCGCCCAGATGGCGGCCACGCTGCGCTCCACCGCGCTCTGCGGCTGGGCGTAGGCGACGCCGAACGCGAGGCGCGCCCCCTCCGGCGCGGGCAGCGCCTTCGCGTCCACCTTGCCGTTGGGCGACAGGGGCAGCGAGGACAGCGGCACGTACGCGGACGGCAGCATGTACGGCGGCAGCCCTTCCGCGAGGAAGGTGTTCAGGTCCGAGTGCGTGGGCGCGGGCTCCCCCAGCACCACGTAGGCCACCAGGCGCTTGTCGCCGGGCGAGTCCTCGCGCGCCATCAGGAACGCGTCCTTCACGGCCGGGTGGCGGCGCACGGCGGCCTCCACCTCACCCAGCTCGATGCGGAAGCCGCGGATCTTCACCTGATCATCCGCGCGGGACAGGAACGTGAGCACGCCGTCTGGCAGCCACCGCGCGCGGTCGCCCGTGCGGTACAGGCGCTCGCCCTTGTCGGAGGCGAACGGGTTCGCGATGAAGCGCTCCGTGGTCAGCTCCGGCCGCTTCCAGTAGCCGCGCGCCACGCCCAGGCCGCCCACGTACAGCTCACCGGCGACGCCCACGGGCAGCAGGTTGCGCTCCGCGTCCAGCACGTACACGTCCGTGTTGATGACGGGCCGGCCGATGGGCACCCACGCGTGGCCCTGCAGGTCCTCCACCGCCATGCGGTGGTAGGTGGAGCACACGGTGGTCTCCGTGAGGCCGTAGCCGTTCACCACCGGCACCGTGGCGAGCAGCTTCTCCACGTCGCTGGCCACCAGCGCCTCGCCGCCGGAGAGCACCAGCTTGAGCGGCGGCAGCTGCTCCAGGCGTGCGTTGAGCCCGGCGATGACCGCGGGCACCGTGCTCACGATGGTGACGGTGTGGCGGGTGATCAGCTGGAACAGCTTCTCCTGGTCGAGGATCTCATCCTCGGTGGGCAGCACCAGCGCGCCGCCCGTGCACAGGAGCGGGAGGATCTCGCCCACGAAGCTGGCGGAGGCCACCGACGTGAGCGGCAGCATCCGGTCCGTCGCGCCAGGCGCGTAGGACTCCACGAACGAGCGCACCAGGTTCGCGAGGCCCCCGTGCTCCAGCATCACGCCCTTGGGCTGGCCGGTGGATCCGGAGGTGTAGACGAGGCACGCCAGGTCCCCGGAGGCCACCGTCGCGGCGGGCGCGGTGGACAGCGCGCCGTCCAGCGGCTGGTCCACGAACAGCGTGCGCGCGGACGTGCCGGAGGGCAGCGTGCGCTGGAGCCAGGACTGGGTGATGAGGACCGGCGCCTGCGTGTCGCCGAGGATGAAGGCCACGCGCTCGGAGGGGTAGGCCGGGTCGATGGGCACGTACGCCGCGCCCGCGGCCATCACCGCCAGCACGGACACCAGCGTCTCCACGGAGCGCTCCAGACAGATGCCGACGATGTCGCCCGGCTTCACGCCCGCGCCGCGCAGCCACGCGGCCAGCTGCCCCGCGCGCGCATCCAGCTCACGGTAGGTGAGCTGCGCGTCCTTGAAGAGGACCGCGACGTTGTCCGGCGTGCGCGCCACCTGCGCCGCGAAGAGGGCAGGGAGCATGTCCGCCTGCGTGAGAGGCACGCGCGGACCCTTCCAGGTCTCCAGCAGCAGCTGCTGTTCGGCCTGCGTGAGCAGCGGCAGCCCAGCGAGCGCGCGGCCCGGCTGGGCGGCGATGCCGGAGAGGAGCGTGGCCAGGTGCCCGGCCATGCGCTCGATGGTGCCGGCCTCGAAGAGGTCGGTGTTGTACTCGAAGGAGGCCACCAGCTCGCCGTCCGCCTCGCCCATGGTGAGCGTGAGGTCGAACTGCGCGCCGCCGTGCGACAGCACCAGCGATTCGATGGGCAGGCCCGCCACGGTGGACTTCGCGCCCGGGATGTCCAGGGCGAAGGGCGTGAGGCCGCGCTCGTCCAGCTTGGAGGCGCGCTGGTAGACGAACATCACCTGGAACAGCGGCGAGCGGCTCTGGTCACGCACCGGCTGCAGCCGGTCCACCAGCGAGCTGAAGGGGTAGTCCTGGTGCTCCAGCGCGCCCAGCATCGTCTGGCGCGTCTGGGCCAGGTAGTCCGTGAAGGTCAGCGTGGGGGACGGCCGCGTGCGCACCACCAGCGGGTTGACGAAGTAGCCCGTGATGCCCGCCAGCTCCGCGCGTCCGCGGCCCGCGCTCACCACGCCCAGCGTGAAGTCCTGCTGGCCGGTGTAGCGGTGCAGGAGCACCTGGAACGCCGTCTGGAGCACCATGTTCGGCGTGGCGCCGTGGTCGCGCGCCAGCGTCTTCACCGCGCTCGCGACGCTCGCGTCCAGCCGGGTGGTGTGGACGCGGCCGTTGAAGGTCTGCGTCGGGGGACGCGGGTGATCCGTGGGCAGGTCCAGCACCGGCAGCGTGCCGGACAGCTGCTCGCGCCAGTACTTCTCCAGCGCCTGTCCGCGAGCCCCGGTGAGCATCTCCGACTGCCAGCGCGCGTAGTCCGCGTAGGTGCGCGCGGGCTGCGCCAGCGTGGGCCGCTTGCCCAGCTTGAGCGCCGGATAGAGCGCGTCCAGTTCCTCCGCCATCACCGCCAGCGACCAGAAGTCGGTGACGATGTGGTGCATCGCGATGAGCAGCGCGTGGTCCTCCGCGGACCGCGACACCAGCCGCACGCGCAGGAGCGGACCCTTCTCCAGGTCGAACGGGCGGCGGGCCTCGGCGGACAGGTGCTCCGCCACCTGCGCGTCGCTCCAGCCCTTCGCGTCCGTGGTGGTGAAGTCCAGCGGCAGCTCCGCGTGCACGCGCTGCACGGGGCCGGTGGCCGCCATGACGAACGTGGTGCGCAGGGCAGGGTGGCGGGCCACCAGCGCCTCGAAGGCGCCTTTCAGCGCGTTCGCGTCCAGCCCCGCGCGCACGCGCACCGCGACGGGCACGTGGTAGGCGGCGCTCTCCGGCGCGAGCTGGTGCATGAACCACAGCGCCTGCTGTCCACCGGACAGGGGCGCGTCACCCGTGGCGGACGAGGCGGCCACCGCGTTCGATGCCTGCTGGGACGGAGGCGCCGACATCAGCGTCACCACGACCTCCGCCAGCTTCGACAGCGACACGCCCTGGAGCACGTCCGACAGCGGCAGGTCGATGCCCAGCCCCGCGTCCACCGCGCTCTTGAAGTCCACCGCCATCAGCGAGTCCACGCCGTAGGCATGCAGCGGCTTCTGCACGTCCACCTGCGCGGTGGGCAGCCGCAGCACCTGCGCGGCCTGCTCCTGGAGGAACACCGCCACCATGGCCCGGCGCGCGGTGGCGTCCGTCACCACCGCCAGCATCTTCCGCAGCATGCTGGTGTCCGGGCCCACCGGCGCGGGCGCGGCGGCGGCTTCCGGGGCGGCGGTCTTCACGGCCTCGGGCGCGGGGGCGGGCGCGGCGGCGAGGACGCTCTTGTGCAGCGCCTCCAGCGTGTCCGCGACGTACTCCGCGCGGGTGGCGAAGCGCTGGATCTTGCCGCTGGACGTCTTCGGGATGGCGCCCGGCCCCAGCAGCACCACGCCCTGGGCCTGCAGGTCGTGCCCGGCCGCGACGGCCTGCCGGATGCCCTGCGCCAGCGCGTCCAGGTCCACGCCGTCGCGCTCCACCGCGCGGCGGTCCACCTCCGTCACGACGATCAGGCGCTCCTCGTCATCCTGCTCGATGGAGAACGCCGCCGTGCAGCCGGGGCGGATGGCGGGGTGGGCGGACTCCACCGTGCGCTCGATGTCCTGCGGGTAGTGGTTGCGCCCGCGGATGATGATCAGGTCCTTCAGCCGGCCGGTGACGAACAGCTCGCCGTCCGCGAGGAAGCCCAGGTCGCCCGTGCGCAGGAACGGCGTCGGGTCCCCCGTGCCGGCCAGCGGCTGCTGGAAGGTGGTCCGCGTCTGCTCCTCACGGCCCCAGTAGCCCTGCGCGATGCTGGGCCCGGCGACGCGGATCTCGCCCACCTGGCCCGCCGGCAGCGGCGCGCCCGTCTCCGGATGCGCGATGACCAGGCGTTGATCCGTGAGGTTGCGGCCGGAGCCCACCAGCGTCTGGGCGCCGGGGCTCGCCGCCTCCTTCGCCACCACGCGGTTGTCCTTCAGCGCGCCCCCGTCCACGGTGCGCTGCACCGGCAGCTCGCGCTTGTCACCGCCGGAGGCGATGAGCGTGCCCTCCGCGAGCCCGTAGCAGGGATAGATGGCCTCCGAGCGGAAGCCCTGCGGACCGAACGCCTCCGCGAAGCGCCGGAGCGTGTCCGGCATGATGGGCTCCGCGCCGTTGAAGGCCAGGTCCCAGTGGCTCAGGTCCAGCTTCGCGCGCTCCTCCGGCGTGCTCTTGCGCACGCACAGGTCGAACGCGAAGTTGGGACCGCCGCTCGTGGTGGCCTTGTAGCGGGAGATGGCCTCCAGCCAGCGCATGGGCCGCTTGAGGAAGTCCACCGGCGAGAACAGCGTCACCGGGAAGCCGCCATACAAAGGCTGCAGGATGCCGCCAATGAGGCCCATGTCGTGGTACGGCGGCAGCCAGATGACGCCCTGGCTTTCGGTCGAGTGACCGAAGCACGAGTGGATCAGCTTCGAGTTGTGCAGCAGGTTGCCGTGCGTCAGCACCACGCCCTTGGGCGACGACGTGGAGCCGGACGTGTACTGGAGGAACACCCGCGTGTCCGTGGCCACGCCGGGGTCCTTCCAGCCTTCGGCGACCTCCGCGTCCAGCGTGTCCGTGGCGATCCAGTGCAGCTCCCGCAGCTCCGGCGCCTGCTCGAAGAGCATCTCCCCCATGCCATAGATGAAGTCGGTGGTGAGGGCGATGGTGGCCTGCGCGTCCTGGCTGATGGCCAGCAGGCGCGGCAGCGTGCGCGCCAGGCGCATGGGGTCCGGCGGATAGATGGGGACCGCGATCACGCCCGCGTACAGGCAGCCGAAGAACCCGGCGATGTAGTCCAGCCCGGGCGGATACAGCAGCAGCGCCCGCTGGCCCCGGGCCCCGCGCGCCTGGAGCGCCGCCGCGATGGCGCGAGCCTTCTGATCCAGCTCCGCGTACGTCAGGTGCGCTTCGTCCGTTTCCCCGTCCAGCAGGAACGTAAAGCCCCGACGGTCTCCCTGGGTGCTCGCGCGGACGCGCAGCAATTCAACCAGGGTGGAAAACGCAAGGTCAGAGACCGGGGAAGAACCGGACGTGGTTCCAGTAGGCATGACGCGACTCCTGGGATGCGGGGGTGTTCCGTGCACGGGGGGAGCACGGAGACGCGGATTCAGGGGCCGGGGGGCTGCTGTCTCCCGGCAAGACAGGGATTCAAGAGGTCAGTCGCAATCAGCACCCGCCGTGAAGGGGCGTTGTTTCGCGCATGTATCGCCTGACGCGCGCGCGAGCAATCCCCCCCACCCACATTGGAGCCATTCCGGCCCCCGGGCCCGGCGGGGAGTGCGTGAATCAGGGGCGAGGCAGGGGGCGAATTTCATGGGAACGGAATTCGGAGAGCGTCTGAGCCGTGAGCCACTTCATCGCGCGAACGGAGGAACATTCAAATGACCCCCAAGGTCGGAAACCCGGGGACCTCCCCTGTTCACGGGATAATGCGCGGGGTGTCCGTGTAAACGTGACACATCGGTTCATGCGACGGGAACACGCGGAGTGTATGGGTCCGCCTCCCCGTGAGCGTCTTGTCACGGCGAGATTGGTCGGATCTGACCGTGTCTTTGAATTGCCAGTGAAAATTGGATTCCATGAATTCGTCTGTGGAGTGTTTGAGGACGATACGGGGTGGGTCCGACATGTCCCTGCGCGCTCTTGCCGCACGGGGGGCACATGGCGTGCGTGGTAGACGCCGCCCGGGAGCATGAGAGCCATGCCGGGATGGAGTCGCGACGTGACGCGGTGGACGTGGAAGTCGCTGCTCCTGTGCGGCGCGTTGGGGTGTTCCGCGGAGCCGGGCCTGGCGGTGGTGTTGGACGTGGACGCGGGCGTGGAGCCGGGGCCCGCGCCGACGACGTGCGCGAGCGGAAGCATCTGGACCGAGGCGACGGGCGGCACCGGGGCCGCCATGGCGCCGGGCTACGCCTGCCGGAACTGTCACCTGCGGCAGGCGCCCTCCGTGGCGTACTTCTTCATGGGCACGGTGTTTCCGACGCTCCACGAGGCGGACGGGTGTGATGCCCGGCTGGTGGAGCCGTCGAACGTGAAGGTGGAGATCCTGGACATGGAGGATCAGGTGCGGCTCACGCTGGTGCCGAACTCCGCGGGCAACTTCATGTCCAAGGCGCTCCAGCCGTCCTTCCCGATGCCGTACCGGGCGCGGCTGGTGGGGCCGGATGGCACGTCGCGCAGGATGGCCACGCCGCAGAGCAACGGGGACTGCAACAGCTGTCACACCGAGCAGGGCACGCAGAACGCTCCGGGGCGCATCGCGCTGCCGTGAGGATGTCCGGTGCGGACGCTGCGACAAATGACCGCAGCGGCCGCGCCACGGGGGGCTGCTATCCGGGATGCTCTCTTCTTCCCGGAGTCACCCGATGAAGTCTGTCCTGGGGCCGCTGTGTGTCGTCGCGGGTTCGCTGCTGTCCTCGTCCGCCTTCGCGCACGCGGCGGTGGCGGGCGCCACGCCTCCGTATGCCGGGGCGACCTTCGAGGCGGACATCACGGTGAGCCACGGCTGTGACGGCGCGGACACGTCCAAGATGCGGGTCCAGATTCCGGAGGGCGTGACGAACGTGCGCCCGGTGGACTCCGTGTTCGGCTCGGCCGAGGTGGAGAAGGACGCCTCCGGCAACGTGACGGCGGTGACGTGGACCCGGCCCCCGGGCAACGTGAAGGCGGCGGACACGCACTTCTTCCACCTGGGGCTGCGCATGAAGCTGCCCTCGAAGCCGTTCACCACGCTGTTCTTCCCCACGACGCAGACGTGCAGCACGCAAGGCGGCGCGCTGACGGTGGTGGAGTGGACGAGCACGGCAGGCGGCGAGCACAACCATGACGGGGACGCGGGCACGGGGCCTTCGGAGAACCCGGCGCCGTCGCTCTACCTGCTGCCCTCTCGGCTGCCGGGTTGGAACTCGTACACGGTGGAGGAGCACGTGCATGACCTGACCGTGTTCAAGGACGCGCTCATCGTGTGGTCCGGGACGCAGGCGTACAGCTTCAATCCCGTCACGCAGGCGCTCATCGAGAAGGAGCCCGGCGTCACCGCGCTCACGCAGATCCACCCCGGCACGGTCATCTGGGTGAAGTACTAGGAGCGACCATGCGCCACTGGCTCTTCGTGTTGTGTGTCGGTGTTCTTGCTGGCTGTTCGGACAAGCCCTCGCCCTCGCCCACGGGGCAGGGTGACGCGGGCACGGCCTCCGGTGTGGAGCGGCCGGGGGCGTTGGAGCGTCCGCCGCTGGAGCGGTTGCCGGAGGACCTCAAGCCGCCGGCCCGGTAGTGGGGCTCAGCGGGACCGGTGGCGCTCCGCGACGCGGTAGAGCTGGGTGAGGGAGTGGTCCAGCAGGGACTGGGTGGACCGCATGTAGCGGTGTGCGCGAGCAAAGGGCAGCCACACGCGGTCACCGACTCGGACCTGGGCTTCCATCCACTGCTTGCGTGGGAGCCATTGGCCGCCCAGGTGTTTGACCAGCACTTCGCCCAGGTAGGCCCCGACGGCGGGGACCGCGATGGCATCGATGTTGTGCCGCTCGAAGGTGTCCGGGAAGGTCTCCTTCCAGAAGTGGAGGTCGATGTCCGTCAGGGACTCGGGGGACCCCTTGAAGACGGAGGGCACTGGCGTGTGGAGCAGCGCCACGAGGCGTTCCGCGAAGTATGCGTACTGATCGAGGGCGGCTTTCGGGTCGGCCACGTCTGAAGGCAGGGCGGCGTCCAGGGGGAGCCACTCGTCCGGCTCTGGCGGGACGTAGGCGTTGAGCTCGGCGATGCGTCGCTGGCGCTGGGCCAGGGATGCGTATTCGGGGAGACGTGAGAGCAGCGCGGCGACGTCCGGAGCGAAGCGGGGTTCGACAGGGGCGAGGGTCGCGCTTCGTTCGCGGAGGGTGGCCATCACCGTGTCGAAGTCGAGGTCCGGCCGGAGGTGGACCCACGCGCGAGCCTGGGCGACACGGGCGGCCTCGCTGGCGAAGTCCGCGGCGGTGGGCCAGGTGACGAGGAGGACGGAGCCGTCGGGGAGCTCTTCGACGCGGTGGGCGGGAGTGGAGCGCATGCGCTCGCGGCCTACGCTCTCCACCAGCTTCGTGCCGAAGACGTTGAGCCAGCAGACCTCGTAGATCTTGTCGAAGCCGTCCTGATAGGCCGTTTCCCGGTCGCGGCCAAAGAGAGGGAAGTTCGCCAGATCCTTGTCCGCGAGACTGTGGGCCGTTGCGTGGGTGACGGGGTAGTGGATGGCCCAGGTTCGGACCATCTCCACGAGTTCCTTGCAACTCGACTCCCGCGCGAAGAGGCCGAGCAGCCTCATGGTGAGAGAAAGTCGCAGGCTGGGTCGTAGTGGTGGAAGCCTGAGATGGAGCGACATTTCCAGATCGGGGGTTGTCGTGCGGTAGAGCGCCACGGATGTCGTTCTTTCCTGGCGTGACTCAGTCAACCCCTTGGTGACGGCCTGGCGTGTGTACTTTCGGCGCCGCACGCCCTTGACGATGTCTGGCATCCACTCGCCAGCGCCTGATTCAAGTGCTTCAAGCAACGGCGCGAGTTCCATTTCGAGGTCGCCCGGGGTGTTGCAGGCTCCATCAAACGAGAGGTACAGGTAGTCGTTCGCCATGAACCCGGCGGTTTCCTGCGCGGTCATTGAATTTGGATCTCCACACCGGGGACCGCGTCTTGGAGGTCCGCCAGGATTTCCTCCAGCATGGTCGTGTTCCAGTACTTGAGGGCGTCTCCCTCGTAGATGAGGCGCACCCGGCGGATTCGTACCGGCCCTTCGAGCCCTGGTCTGCGGACGTTCACGGTTTCGCCGTAATACCGAAGAGCCGCACGCGCGTCCGTTCTCATTTGGGACTTCAATGCATCTCCGTCGCGGTGACGCAGGTCGCGGCTCTTGAAGCTGATGGTCTCCATGCGTGGTGTTTGCCCGGATGTCGGCTTCGTTTCGATGACCAGCGCGTCAGCGAAGCGCAGGTCCGCCTTCGTCATGCCCACGTGCGTTTCGATGCGGGGCTGATCGAAGTCCTTGAGCCACCGACGCTGCGCTCGGGGCAGAGCCGCGTCTGCCCGGAGTCGGGCGACCATGTCGCGTTCGAACATCAGCCCGCGGATGAACTGCCCGCGCAGGTCCAGGTAGCCTTCCCATTTCAAAGGCCCCTTCGCGGGTATGCCCTGTTCCAGTTCCGCGAGCCTCGCCTCGCGATAACTCACGTACTCCGTCCAGAGTGGGTGACCTTCGGCTCCCGGCGGCGCATTGCGCTCGGGTGGATGTTCCTTCAGGAAGGACACATCGCGGGACAGCCGGGGTCCCGTGGCCTCCCACTCCACCTGGGCGAGCCGGGCCTCCAGGACCTCCGGTGGTACCCCCGCGAAGTCCTTCGACTGCACTCCACTGCCGGTGCTCTTCTGCGCGGCGCCCGGGCGTTCGCGGCTTGCCTCCGCCAGCAGGGCCTGGGCCTTCGCCGGGTTGCCTCGGGCCTCGTACAGCGCCAGCGCTCCGGCTTCTCCCCACTCGGCGGCGAGGAGGGCGCCTTCCCGGCTCGCTCGGAGCTGACGTAGCAGCTCCCGGGTGGCGTTCACTCCGAGCTGGTCCTCCAGTCGCTCCACCGCCGCCTTGAGCGCCGCCATGTCGAAGGCGGGCCGTTCTCCTCGCATGGCCCGTGCGCCCTTGCCTCCCGCGTACAGCGCCACCATGAGCGCGGCGGGGGCCAGCTCTCGCGTGGCCTGTTCGTACCGGCCCTTCGCCAGGGACGTTGCACCCTGGGCCGTTCCCGCGAGCAGATGGAAGAAGCCCATCGGGACACCGAACGTCAGGTGATCGAATCCACCTCGCACCACGTTGCCCGGGGAGAAGTGCCCTGCCATCAGGGCCCGCTCCACCGCGTCGAGCGCTTCCTGGTACGGCGGAGGCAGCTGCGCACGCTTCGCGGAGAACTCCACGTAGCGGGCCCCCGCGCTCACGTCGGTGCTGGACAGCGCGTCCCGCCCCGCGCGCCCCAGGCCCCGCAGGACGTCACCAGCTCGCTCTTCCCGCTCCGGATATGCCGTGACCTTCAGTCCCCGGCGCAGCAGTTCCTCGCGCACGGTCGGCATGCCACCCAGCGTCTCCCCGAGCTGCTTGTCGCGGGCCAGGTGCTGGACCAGTTCGCGCAGCTCGTCATCGAAGGTGGCGTGGAGGATGAAGAGGGCGAACACCTCCGCGCGTTGCAGGCCGTACTTCTCGACCGCGCTGAGGAGAAAGGCCGCGCGTTTGCGCTGAAGGATGCCGGAGGCCTTTGCATCCAACGGCCCCAACGAACCCAGCCGGATGGCATCCCAATCATCGAGGGACTCCACCAGCCGGGGCATATCCACCCCTCGCTGCATGGCCACGAAGGCCGCGGGCGAGGCACAGGCCAGGAAGGGCGCGAGGCGCTGCTCACCGCGCTCCAGGTCGGGCCAGCCCTTCGGCACGGCTCGACCGCCGCAGGCCCTCGCCTCGTCCACGCGGCCTTCCGCGGGAGGCTTTCGAGGCGCTCCCGCCCACGGACGCCAGGCGGAGCGCGCCGCCGGAGTGCCGTAGCTCCAGGTCCCCCCGTGCGATGGCGACGACGCACAGCCCGCGAGGAGCAGGGCCATGCAGGCCAGCACGGCCCACTGCCCCACGGGGGAGCGGCAGGGCTCATTCAGCACCGATGACGCACCCCCATGGAGCGCGGCTCAGTGGAGCCCTTCGTAGGAGGCATACGCGGTGAGGATGCCCGACCACTCCGCCGTCCACGTGTCGTAGACCTGCACCCGCTGGCTCACCGTCTGGTTGCGGCCGATGGTGCGAAGGCAGATGTTACCCTCATCCAGCGTGTACCCGTTCGACTCGCAGGTCCCATCCAGGAACTGCACGACATAGCGTCCTCCGGATTGATCAATCCCCAGGACTCCAAAGACAACCGTCGTCGCGAACGGGCTGCCCATGGCGAAGCAGGAGCCGCCCGACAAGACATCCCATGCGAACGTGTCCACGTAGCAGGCCGCGACCGCATCGCTCGCTCCCAACGACTGGAGGCCTTCAGGCGCGGACGGCCGGGACTCCTCGGCCCATGCAACGGAGGACAACGACATCGCGGCGACGGCGGAGACTCCAGCAAGCAGACGGCGCATGGCACCTCTCCTGGGAAGGGAGGCAAAGGCTAGCGACGGGTCCAATGGCAATCAATGCGAGGCCAATGGATTTGCGGTGCCGTGGTTTAAATTTCGCGGCCTGCTGGACGCGCTGTCTGTCTGTTCTTGCCTGGCGCCCTGTCACGGCACGGTGGCGGGGTCCGCGAAGCGCGGGTCGGTCAGGAACGCCGTGTCCGTGAGCGACTCCAGGAACGCGATGACGTCCGCCTTCTCCTCGGGCGTCAGCTCGAAGCCGCGCACGAAGGCGCTCTGAAGGGGGCTCGGCTGTCCGCCGTTCGCCGCCCTGGCCCGGCCTCCCGCGGCGTAGTGGTCCAACACGTCGGAGAGCGTCTCCAGGCTGCCGTCGTGCATGTACGGCCCGGTGACGGCCACGTTGCGCAGCGACGGCGCGCGGAAGCGCCCCATGTCCCCTGGACGGAACGTGATTTCGAAGAGGCCTGTGTCCCCGGCGGGATACGCGCCCTGGCCGTCCTCGTTGTAGAGCCCCGTGTTGTGGTACGGCAGCACCGGCTCCGCCGTGGCCTCGTGCACGGTCGCGTCCTGGAAGTTGAAGCCGTTGTGGCAGTGGTCGCACTCCAGGCGCTCGGACAGGAACAACTGCAGGCCCCGCTTCGCCGCGGGACTCAGCGCGTCCACCTCCTTGCCGTACAGATAGCGGTCATACGGCGACGTGCCGGAGATGAGTGACCGCTCGAACGCGGACAGCGCCCGCGTGAGCGTGGCCAGCGACACCGGCGTGGCCTCGTTCGGGAATGCCTCCGCGAAACGGGCCGTCAGGTCCGGATCCGCGCGCAGCCGCTCCAGCAACACCTCCTGCTGATCCGCGAACCCCAGCTCCACCGGATCCCGCCCGAACAGCGGCACCAGCGACTGGGCCTCCAGCGTGGTGAGCGCGGAGTTGGCCCAGGTCAGGCTGGTCGCGTACGCCACGTTCGCCAGCCCCTGCCCGTTGCGGCGGTGCGCCTCTCCCGTGCTGCCCACCGAGTGCACGCGCCCGTCCGTGAAGGCCCGCGCCTGCTCATGACAGGAGCCGCAGGACTGCGTGCCGTTCAACGACAGGCGCTTGTCGTAGAAGAGGCGCCGGCCCAGCTGGACCTTCGCCTCCGACATGGGGTTGTCCTCCGGCACGCGCGGCTTGGGGAAGCCCGCGGGCAGCTTCCAGTCGTAGGGGGCGGGCTCCTCGGTCGGCCCCGAGGGATCCGCGCAGCCCGCGGCCAGCAACGCCACCGTCGCCAGGGCCTTCCACGCCTGTGCTTGTCGTCGTGCCACGTCGGACTCCTGCTACTCGGCCCGGATGAAGGTCTGCGCGGCCGGGTTCGCCGCCTGGCCGCCGAAGGCCAGTCCCAGGCGCTCGAAGAAGGGCCCGCAGTCCGCGTCGGCGGGGGACGACATGCAGCCCGCGGCCGTGCCAGGCGTGTTCACGTCCAGGTTGGAGCCCGCGAAGAGCGTGCCCAGGTCCATCACCACCTTGTTCTTCGCCACGTCGAAGCCGTCCAGTTGGAACTCCGGACGGTTGTTGTTCGCGCACCCGGCGGTGCCCTGCGTCTGGCCCTCGGGCGGCGGCGCGCAGGCCGTGCTGCCCAGGTGCATGACGTGCTGGGGAAGTCCCTGCGTGCGGCCCTCGATGCGCGTGAAGAGGAAGCCGCTCTGCCAGTTCCAGTGCAGGCCCGTGTCATCCATGGGCTTGCCGAGCGTCGTGGGGTCGCCGTGGTTCAGCTCCTCCGGGATGCCCAGCGTGAAGCGCAGGCCCGTGTAGTCACCCTGGGGCACCGTGCCCTTGATGGACGCGTTCATGCCCTCCGTGCCCTGCGTGCACAGCCCGTCCTTGTTCGCGAAGTCCAGCAGCACCACGCCCGAGTGCTGCCACGTCTTGTCCTCGGTCAGCGTCACGGGCACCTCCTGCCCGTCCCGCGTCACCAGCCGCACGGCGTGGACGTACACGCGGAAGTCCATGGGCTCGTACGTCGTCCCCGTCGTCCCGACGTTCGTGTACGTCTTGCCGCACGCGAACGCCTCCGTGCCCACGCGGGCGACGACGGGGAGCTCCACCGTCAGGGCTTCGGGTTCATCCGCTCCACAGCCGAGCGCGCCCACGAGGGCCAGCGGCAGGAGGAGGCGGGAGCGGAGCATGGAGCGCATGGGGATCATCCTTGAAAGGTGCTCCCGTCTAACGCACCGGCCTCGCCGCCATGGCGTGGCATGTTGCCGCACCCGCCGCCCGGCTCAGGCCACCTCGCGCGTTTCGTCCGGAACCGGAAGTCCCGCGCCCCGCGCCTTGCGCCGCTGGATGGCCAGGAAGAGGGCCTCGTGCGTGGCGGGCGAGGGCAGGTCCACGTCGCCGCCCGGCGCTCCGAAGGCCGCCACCGCGTCGCGCAGCGCCTCCCGCACGGACAGGGCCAGCATCAGCGGCGGCTCGCCCACGGCCTTGCTGCCGTGGATGGTGCCCTTCTGCCCGGCCCGCTCCATCAAGGCCACGCGCAGGTCGATGGGCGCGTCGCTGAAGGCGGGCACCGCGTAGGTGCTGGCGGAGTGCGTGAGCAGCCGCCCGTTCGCGTCCCACTTCAGCTCCTCGCCGGTGAGCCACCCCATGCCCTGCACGAAGCCGCCCTCCACCTGGCCCCGGTCCACGCCGGGGTTGAGCGAATCCCCCACGTCCTCCAGCAGGTCCGAGCGCAGCACGCGCTTCATGCCCGTGTCGCCGTCCACCTCCACCTCGCTCACCGCCGCGCCGTAGGCGAAGTAGAGGAACGGCTTGCCGCGGCCCAGGGTCCGGTCGTAGCCGATGCCCGGCGTGCGGTAGTAGCCCGTGACGGACAGGCCCACGCGGTCGCGGTAGGCCTCCTCCACCACGGCCGCGAAGGACAGCCCCTGGTCCGGCCGCGACGCCGCGGCGATGCGCCCGTCCTCGAACACCAGCGCGTCCGGAGACACCGCCTGGCCGTGCAGCTGCACCAGCATGCGCGCGGCCACCGGGGCCAGCCGCTCGCGCACCTGGATGCAGGCCTCGCGCACCGCCGCGCCGTTGAGGTCCGAACCGCTGGAGGCCGCCGTCGCGGACGTGTTGGGCACCTTGTCCGTGGCCGTGTGCGCCACGCGCACCAGCTCCGCGGGCAGGCCCAGCTCGCGCATGGCCACGCCCTGAATCTTGGTGTGCAACCCCTGGCCCATCTCCGTGCCGCCGTGCGACAGCAGCACGGAGCCGTCGCGGTACACGTGCACCAGCGCGCCCGCCTGGTTGAGGAAGGTGGCGGTGAAGGAGATGCCGAACTTCATCGGCGTGATGGCCAGCCCGCGCTTGATGCGGGGGCTGGACGCGTTGAAGGCCTCCACCTCCGCGCGGCGCTTCACGAAGTCGGACGACTCCATCAGGTCGTCCCACAGCTTCGGCAGCCGGTTGTCCTCCAGCTCCTGGCCGTAGTGCGTGGTGTTGGTCTCGCCCACGCCGTCGTAGAGGTTGCGCTGGCGCACGGCCTCCGGGGCCAGGCCCAGGGTGCTCGCGATGCGCGCCAGGATGTCCTCCATCACCAGCATGCCCTGCGGTCCGCCGAAGCCACGGAAGGCCGTGTTGGAGACCAGGTGCGTCTTCGCCACGCGGCCGGTGTAGCGCACCGACGGCACGTAGTAGCCGTTGTCCAGGTGGAAGAGGGCGCGGTCGGTGATGGACTCGGACAGGTCCAGGGACCAGCCGCCGTTGGACGTGAGGTCCGCCTTGAGCGCGAGCAGCCGCCCCGTGGCGTCGAAGCCCACCTCCCAGGCCGCGTGGAACGGATGGCGCTTGCCGGTGACGACCATGTCCACGTCGCGGTCCAGCATCCACTTCACCGGCCGGCCCGTGTGCACCGCCGCCAGCGCCACCAGCGCCGCGGGCGCGTTGCCTTGCGTCTCCTTGCCGCCGAAGCCGCCGCCCATGCGCGGCGCCTTCACCACCACGCGGCTGCGGGGCACGTGCAGCACGTGCGAGATGATGGCCTGCACCTCCGACGGGTGCTGCGTGGAGGACGTCACCGTGACGTCGCCTTCATCGCCCACCTCCGCGAAGGCCGCGTGCGTCTCCAGGTAGAAGTGCTCCTGGCCGCCCATCGTCAGCTCTCCGGCCAGCCGGTTCGGGCTGGAGGCGAGCGCGCTGTCCACGTCGCCCCGGCGGATGATGTGCGGGTCGGTGTGGAAGCTCTCCTGCTTCAGGGCCTCGGCCAGCGTGAGCACCGCGGGCAGGGGCTCGTAGTCCACCACCACCTGGCGGGCGCCCTCGCGGCAGGCCTCGGGCGTCTCGCCGACGACGAGCGCCACCACCTGCGCGTGGAAGAGCACCTCGTTCTTCGCGAGCAGCGGCTCGTCGTGGCGGATGGGGCCCGTGTCGTTCATGCCCGGGATGTCCTCCGCGAGCAGCACCTTCACCACGCCGGGCACCTTCAGCGCGGCGCTGGCGTCGCGGCGGAGGATGCGCGCGTGCGCGTGCGGTGACAGCACCGGCCACACCGTCAGCATGGGCCGGCGCTGCGCGAGGTCGTCCACGTACTGCGCGCTGCCCGTCACGTGGCCCAGCGCGCTCTCATGGCGCAGCTCGCGGCCCGCGTCCGCCGTGGCGGAGGGAGCGCCCGGGGCGAAGCGGGGGCGTCCGTCCAGCGCGGGGCTGCGCTCGCCGGACGCGAACTTCTCCAGGAGCGACACCACCAGCCCGCGCCGGTACTCCGCGCTGCCGCGCAGGTCCGTGAGGGGCGTGAACTCGCGCTCCAGCGTGGCGCGCACGCGGGCCACGGCCTCCGCGTTCCACGGGTGCCCCACGAGCTGGGCCTCCGTCTGCTTCGCCCGCGCCGGAGTGGCCGCGACGCCGCCGTAGCCCAGCCGCGCGGTGCGCACGAGGCCCAGCGCGTCCGTCTCGATGCAGAAGCCCGCCGCGACGATGCTGATGTCCAGCTCGCGGCGCTTGGACACCTTGAAGCTGTCCGAGTGGCGCGTGAGCCCGCTGTCCTTCGCCGGGGCATGCGGGATGACGACGAAGCGGACCACTTCATCCGGCTGGAGCGCCGTCTTGCGGTAGGCGAGGAAGAAGTCCGACAGCGCCACCGTCCGCTCGCCGCGCACGGACGCGAGCACCAGCCGGGCGTCCAGCGCGAGCAGCACCGGCGCCGTGTCGCCAATCGGCGAGGCCGTCACCAGGTTGCCCGCGAGCGTGGCGCGGTGGCGGATCTGCCGCGAGGCGAAGACGTTGAGCATCTTCGCCAGCTCCGGCACCTCGTGGCCCAGCGCGTCCTCCACGTCCACCAGCGACGCGGCGCCGCCCACGTACCAGCCGTCCTCCTCGCGGCGGATGGCGCGCAGGGCCTCCACGCCTTCCGTGGAGATGAGGAACGGGTAGCGGCGGGACTTCTTGGTGATGTCCACGCCCAGCTCGGTGGCGCCGGCCACGAGCATCGCCTCCGGGTGCAGGGCGCGCAGCGCGAGCAGGTCCTCCCAGGTGGTGGGGCGCAGGAACAGGCCGTCACGCGCCTCGTAGCGC
>NZ_RAVY01000051.1:0-50116 GCF_003611625.1 Corallococcus sp. CA054B | reverse complement strand
CGTGGCGGGAGGGGGCATCGGAGCGGGCGCGGCGGCGAGCGGAGGGGTGATGATGAGCGGTTGGGACGCGCTGGGAGCCGGCGCGGTCACCACGACGGGCTGGGACGCGGGTGCCGGCGGCAGCCCGATGAAGGTCTCCCGGCGTCCTTCCGCCGGGCCATCCTGGCGCAACGCCGGCTGGGGCTGCGGCGTCGCGATGGGCGGCGGCGCGGCGGGCTGCATCTGGGTGGCGACCTGCCCCAGATCCAGCGCCGGCATGGCCACGCGGTGCGTGCGCGACGGCGGCACCGGCGGCGGCCCCACCTGGGACTGGGCGGAGGCCCCGGCCGAGGTGGACGGATCCACCTCCGCCTCGTCCAGGAGCAGCTCCGGCGGCGGCGGCGGGACGCTCATCGGTTCGTCCTCGTCCAGCGGACGGCCGATGTGCGTGGCGTCCTCCGCCGGCAGGAGCTGATCCGCGAAGAAGTCGTCGACCTCTGAAGCGAACCGGTCCTGCAGGTCCCCCTCCACCACCCGCTCACCCGTTTCGGTGAGCTTCAGCTGGGCCTCGCGGTCCATGGCGATGTAGTGGAACTTGCGCAGGAAGAAGAAGTAGCTGTCGAACTCCAGCGAGACGGACGGCTCGAGGGCGGCCTTCACGTCGGCCAGCTTGTTCGAGCGTCCCAGGCGGCCGTTCTCCCGCAGATTCTGCAGGATGAGCAGCGCCTCGCCACTGACGGTGTCACGATGGATGGCGGGCTTCGTCATGGGTGCGCGGACTCTACGCGGCACCCGCCCGGCGCTTCAACGTCTGCCGCGTCGAAGAAAGCCGGGGGCCTACCGGATGCGCAGCAGCTGCTTCACCGTCTCCAGCACTTCCACGAACCGCACGGGCTTGCGCAGGTAGATGTCCACCCCCAGCTGCATCGCCCGCTCCTGGGCCTCCTTGCCACCCGCGGAGATCGCGATGACCGGGATGCCCTTGAGCTCCTCTTCCTCCCGGATGCGCTCCACCAGGGCGAAGCCGTCCATCACCGGCATGTAGAGGTCCAGCATCACCAGGCTGAAGCGGTCCTCGCGCAGCCGCAAGAGGGCGTGGTGCCCGTCCGGGGCGAAGTGGACCTCCAGCGGCACCTTCCCGTGCAGATCGTTGCTCGCGAGCTTCTTCAGCACGTAGCTGTACATCTCGATGATGTGCGGGTTGTCCTCGACGATGAGCACACGGTACCCGTCCTGCTCAGAAGGGGTCACCGCGCTGTCGTTGGGTCCCGCCGCACTCAAGATGTCACCCAGTCGCCGCCGGTCCTGCTCGCTCTCCACACGGATGCCCACGCCGCCCGGCTGATCGGGCGCGGCGATGCGCACCCACGCCACCGTCCCGGCGACTTCTACCGGATCCAGCAGGCCCGGGAAAGAAAGAGCAAGCCGCAGCTCGTCCCCCACGGCGAAGAGCTGCTCGGTCTGGACGAAGAACCCTCCGGCGGAGAGGTTTTCCGTCACGTCCCGCAGCGGCCGGCCATGGGCGTAGTCCACCCGGAGGATGGTGGGGATACGAGGGTGCTGCCGCTGGTCCGCAGGGTCCAGGCTCATAACAAGGGGTTGAAATCGCTCGGTAATTTGCTGAGGGCGGCCCAGTCTACCTCCGAGGGTTTATGTTGACAACGAAGCCATTGGAGCAATACGTACCGGCCCGCCATGGCGGAGCCCCTGTTCACTCCTGAAGAGCAGAAGAAGTTCGACGCGGGGATCGCGGAAATCCTCTCGCACTACCCCTCTGATCGCAAAAGCGCCGGCATGCTTCCCGCGCTGCGCCTGCTGCAAGACCTCAAGGGGTGGTTGCCTCCTGATGGCCTGCGGCTGGTGGCGAAGAGCCTGGAAGTCACGCCGGAGCGCGCCTACGAGGTCGCCAGCTTCTACGTGATGTACCACCTCAAGAAGCCGGGCAAGTACGTCATCGACGTCTGCACGAACCTGTCCTGCTCGCTGTGGGGCGCGGAGAAGATGCTCGCGTACCTGGAGCAGAAGCTGGGCCTGACCGCCGGGGAGACGAACGACAAGTTCACCCTGCGCGAGACGGAGTGCCTGGCGTCCTGCGGGACGGCGCCCTGCCTGCAGATCAACGAGGATCACCACGAGAGCCTGACCCAGGCGAAGCTGGACGCCATCCTGGCCCGGCTGTCGTGAGTCGCCCCTCCTCCCCCTCGCTTTCCTAGGACGTTCATCCATGGCCTCTACGGCAAAGACGGTCGAAGCCGTCATCTCGGCGGCCTGGGGCAAGCCCCAGTCCTGGACCCTGGACAGCTACCGCTCGCGCGGCGGCTATGACGGGCTCAAGCGCGCGCTCACGATGGAGCCCGCCGCCATCATCGACGAGGTGAAGAAGTCCAACCTCCGCGGCCGCGGCGGCGCGGGCTTCCCCACGGGCATGAAGTGGAGCTTCGTCCCCAAGGACAGCCCCAAGCCCAAGTACCTGGCCGTCAACGGCGACGAGTCCGAGCCGGGCACCTTCAAGGACCGCTACATCCTGGAGAACGACCCGCACATGATGCTGGAGGGCATCGCCATCGCGGCGTACGCGCTGGGCGTGCACACCTGCTACGTGTACCTGCGCGGCGAGTTCAAGTTCCAGGCGGAGCGCACCCAGGCGGCCATCGACGAGGCCTACAAGGCCGGCATCTTCGGCAAGTCGCTGATGGGCAAGGAGGGCTTCGCGCTCGACTGCTTCCTGGTCCGCGGCGCGGGCGCGTACATCTGCGGCGAGGAGACGGCGCTCCTGGAGTCCCTGGAGGGCAAGAAGGGCTGGCCCCGCCTGAAGCCCCCCTTCCCCGCGGTGGTGGGCCTCTTCGGCTGCCCCACGGTGGTGAACAACGTGGAGACGCTCGCCAGCGTGCCCCCCATCCTCGCCAAGGGCGCGGACTGGTACGCGAAGCTGGGCACGGACAAGTCGGGCGGCACGCACCTGGTCTGCCTGTCCGGCTCCGTGAACCGCCCCGGCGTCTACGAGGTGGGGATGCACACCACCATCCTGGAGCTGATCCACGACGACAAGTACGGCCAGGGCATGCCCAAGGGCCGCAAGGTCAAGGCGGTCATCCCGGGCGGCTCCTCGGCGCCGGTGCTGGGCGCGGATGAGCTGGACGTGGCGCTGGAGTTCGAGGCGCTGAAGATGAAGCAGACGATGGCCGGCTCCGGCGGCGTCATCGTGATGGACGACGCCACCTGCATGGTGCGCAGCCTCTGGCGCGTGGCCCGCTTCTACGCGGAAGAGTCCTGCGGCCAGTGCACCCCGTGCCGCGAGGGCACGCCGTGGCAGACGCGCCTCTTGCGCAAGATCGAGGAAGGCCGCGCGGAGATGAGCGACATCGACATGCTGTCGAACGTCGCCTCCTCCATCGCGCCCTACCCTCCCATCGGCCTGGGCAACACCATCTGCGCGCTGGGTGACGCGGCGGCGCTGCCCACGCACTCCTTCCTCATGCGGTTCCGGGACGAGTTCGAGGCTCACGTACGGGAGCACCGCTGCCCGTACGGTGACCACCCCTGGGGTTCCTTCGGAGACTGGTCTTGAACATCGAATTGGTCCTCTTCGGCGTCTTCGCCGTCATGACGCTGCTGTCGGCGGGGCTGGTCATCACCGCGCGGAGCCCCATCAACTCCGCCATGGCCCTGGTGTCGACGTTCTTCTTCCTGGCCGGCATCTACGTGCTGCTCTGGGCGCACACGGTGGCCGCCGTGCAGGTGCTCGTGTACGCGGGCGCCATCATGGTGCTCTTCCTGTTCGTCATCATGCTGCTCAACCTGGGTGACGCCCCCCACCGCGGAAAGCCCACGGCGACGCGGCTCCTGGGTGGCGCCTCCGCGGTGGGCCTGCTGGCGGTGCTGGCCGTGACGCTGGGCCGGCTGAACGCGCAGCCCGCGCAGCTGGACGCGAAGGGCCAGGCGGCGTTCGGCACCATGGCGGCCATCGGCGAGACCATCTTCACCATTTGGCTGCTGCCCTTCGAAGCGGTCAGCCTGCTCCTGCTGGTGGCCATGGTGGGCGCGGTGGTGGTGGCCAAGTCCCGCATCTGATCCTCGCGACCTTCCGGACAACCCAATGGTCCCCATCTCCTACTACCTCCTGCTGGCCGCGGCCCTCTTCTGCATGGGCATGTTCGGCGTGCTGGTGCGCACGAACGCGCTGGTCGTCTTCATGTGCGTGGAGCTGATGCTCAACGCGGTCAACCTCACGTTCCTGGCCTTCGCGCGCATGCACGGCGAAGGTACCGGCCACGTGTCCGCCTTCTTCGTCATCGCCGTGGCGGCCGCGGAAGCGGCCATCGGTCTGGCCATCGTCATCGCGGTCTTCCGCAGTCGCGGGTCCGTGAACGTCGACGACATCCGGACGATGAAGCACTAACGCCCCGTCACCCCTGAGCACACCCATGGACGGATCCCTCGTCGAGTTCTTCAGAACCGCCCCCATCCCCCCCGAGGTGTTTTCGCCCTCGCTGGGGTTGATCATCCTGCTGCCGCTGCTGGGCGCGTTCGTGTGCGGCGTGTTCGGCAAGTGGCTGGGCCGGGCCAACGTGCACCTGGTGGCGTGCTCCGCCATCGCCGGCGCCTTCGTGCTGAGCCTGCTGGCCTTCTGGGCCACCAGCGACGCCGCCGGCGGCCGCGTGGTGAGCATGGCCAACCCGTTCGGCCTGGAGCGGGACACCATCCGCTACGCCATCGCGTACGACTACGGGACGTGGTTCGCCGCCGGTGACTTCCGGGTGAACTTCGGCCTGCTGGTGGACCACCTGTCGGGCATCCTGCTGCTCATCATCACGGGCGTCGGCTTCCTCATCCACCTGTACTCCACCAGCTACATGGAGCACGACGATGGGTACTGGCGCTTCTTCGCGTACCTGAACCTCTTCGTCGCCGCGATGCTCACGCTGGTGATGGCCGACAACCTGGTCCTGCTCTTCGTGGGCTGGGAGGGCGTCGGTATGGCCAGCTACCTGCTCATCGGCTTCTGGTACACGGACAGCGCGAAGGCGTGGGCGGGCCGCAAGGCGTTCGTCACCAACCGCATCGGTGACTTCGCGTTCCTCATCGCCACGTTCCTGCTCATCCTCACGGTGGGCGCCTTCAACCGCCAGGCGGACCCGCGGGACTACAACGCGGCGTCCACGTCGCGCGCCCGCTACGAGCAGGGCATCTCCCAGAAGGGCCCCGTCACCTTCAAGGGCCTGGAGAAGCTGGCCCTGGCCCTGCCGGAAGGCACGGGCGGCGCGGTGTCCCTGGCCACGCCCATCGAGTCCGGGCCGCTGGCGGGCTACACCTTCGGCGGCGTGATGACGTCCATCATGCTGCTGTTCCTGCTGGGCGCCGCGGGCAAGAGCGCGCAGCTGCCGCTCTACGTCTGGCTGCCGGACGCGATGGCCGGCCCGACGCCGGTCTCCGCGCTCATCCACGCCGCCACGATGGTGACCGCGGGCGTGTACCTGTTCTGCCGCATGAGCGCGCTGCTCGTGCTGTCCCCCACCGCCATGGCGACCATCGCCATCGTGGGCGCGCTCACGTCGCTGCTGGCGGCGCTCATCGCCTTCGCGCAGGACGACATCAAGAAGGTGCTCGCCTACTCCACGGTGTCCCAGCTGGGCATCATGTTCATGGGCGTGGGCATGGGCGTCTTCTGGGCCGCCGCGATGCACCTGATGACGCACGCGTTCTTCAAGGCCTGCCTCTTCCTGGGCGCCGGCAGCGTGATGCACGGCAACGGGGACGAGACGGACATCAAGAAGCTGGGCGGCCTGTGGAAGGAGATGAAGTGGACGCACGCCACGTTCCTCATCTCCACACTGGCCATCACGGGCATCTTCCCCATCATGTCCGGCTTCTTCTCCAAGGACGCCATCTTCCACGGCGTGCACCACAACCACCTGCACGGCCTGGAGTGGGTCTCCGGCTTCGTCTACGTGCTGGGCCTGCTCATCACCGCCTCCACGGCGTTCTACATGTCGCGCGTCTACCTGCTGACCTTCACGGGCAAGCGGTCCCCGGAGGCGAAGCTGGCGCACGCCCATGAGAGCGCGTGGCACATGACGCTGCCCCTGGTCATCCTGGCGTTCCTGGCCTTCATCACGTTCGTCTACGCCCTGCCCCTGATGCCCCGCACGGGCGGCGGGACGCAGCCGGTGTTCGAGAACTTCCTGTCCCCCGTGCTGCGCCCGGCGGAGACAGTGGCCCGCGTGGCCAAGACGGTGCAGCTGGACACGAGCTCGCCCTCCGTCGGGGACTACGCCTTCGCGTGGATGTGGGCGCTGGCCGGCGGCGCGGCCGCGGCGTTCGCCTACCTGAAGTTCTTCCCGTCGCGCGTGGGCCAGCCCGTGCCGGCCTTCGCCCGCGCGGTGCGCCGCACGGCGCTCAACAAGTTCTACGTGGATGAACTCTACGAGTTCATCATCATCCGGCCGGTGAAGTTCGTGGCCTTCATCCTCTTCCGCGTGGTGGACGCGCTCGTCATCGACACGGTGCTGGTGCGTGGCACCGCGTACGTCACGGAGAAGGTGGGCCTCGGGCTGCGCCGGCTCCAGACGGGTGACGCGCAGGCCTACGCCGCCATCATGGCGCTCGCCATCCTGGGCGGCGCGGTCTACGCCCTCGTGCAGGTGCTTTCATGAGCTTCTTCGACACCCACCTGTTGAACGTCGTCATCTACCTGCCGCTCGTGTTCGCGGCGCTGGTGCTCGCGCTGCCTGCCAGTGAGCACGGGCAGGTCCGCACCATCACCTTCGTGGGCATGCTGCTGGACCTGGTGTTCGGCGTCTGGGCGTACTTCCGCTTCGACCCGTCCGGCGCCGAGTTCCAGATGGAGTACCGCGTCCCGTGGTTCCAGCAGTTCGGGATGAGCTACCACCTGGGCGTGGACGGCCTGGCCGTGAGCCTGCTGCTCCTGACGGTGTTCCTGGGCCCGCTGGTGGTGCTCGCCTCCACCACGTACATCCAGCACCGCATCAAGGAGTTCCACCTGGCGCTGCTGGTGCTCCAGACGACGATGCTGGGCGCGCTGGCGTCGATGGACGTCCTGCTCTTCTACATCTTCTTCGAGGCCATGCTCATCCCCATGTACTTGATGGTGGGTGTGTGGGGCGCCGAGGACCGCCGCATGGCGGCGGTGAAGTTCTTCCTCTACACGCTGGTCGGCTCGCTGCTGATGCTGGTGGCCATCGTGGCCCTGTACTTCATCAGCGGCGGCCCGGGTGTGCGCTCGTTCGACTACGGCACGCTCTACAACAACCTGCTCGCCGCCAATCAGCAGCTCGCCGCGTGCAGCAACGGGCCGGAGGGCGCGTGCGCGGGCCTCACGGGCCTGGCCGCCACGCTGTACACCTACGGGCCGTGGATGTTCGCCGCGTTCGCGCTGGCGTTCGCCATCAAGGTCCCCATGTGGCCGGTGCACACCTGGTTGCCGGACGCGCACGTGCAGGCGCCGGTGGCGGGCTCCATGATCCTGGCCGGCGTGATGCTGAAGATGGGCACCTACGGCTTCTGGCGCTTCGCGATTCCGCTCTTCCCGGTGGCGGCGCACCAGGCCCGTCCGTTCCTCGCGGTGCTGGCGGTGATTGGCATCGTGTACGGCGCGCTGATGTGCCTGGCGCAGCGGGACATCAAGAAGCTCATTGCGTACTCGTCCGTCAGCCACCTGGGCTACTGCATGCTGGGCCTGCTCGCCGTCACCGGTGAGGGCGCCACGGGCAGCGCGTACCAGATGCTGAACCACGGCATCTCCACGGGCGCGCTGTTCCTCCTGTTCGGCTTCCTCTACGAGCGCCGCCACACGCGCCTGATGTCGGACTACGGCGGCATCGCCAAGGTGATGCCGGTGTTCACCGCGGCGTTCGTCATCATCACCTTCTCGTCGGTGGCGGTGCCGGGCACCAACGGCTTCATCGGCGAGTTCCTGGTGCTGATGGGCACGTTCAAGAGCACCCTGCCCCTGGGCTTCGGCGCGTTCGCCACGCTGGGCGTCATCCTGGGCGCGGCGTACATGCTGTGGATGGTGCAGAAGGTGTTCTTCGGCAGCATCACGCACCGGGAGAACCAGCACCTGCGCGACATGAACCTGCGCGAGATGCTCACCACGGCCCCCTTCATCGTGCTGGTGGCGGTGATGGGCCTGATGCCGCAGCCCTTCCTGGACCGCATCGCTCCGTCCACGGACCGCTACGTGGCGCGCGCCAGCGTGGGCGCTCCGGGCGCCACCCAGGCGAAGGACGACCAGCTGCGCGTGGAGGTGATGTCGCTGCCCTCCACCGCCGCCGCGGCCCGCCCCTCCGTTCCCGCCGCGCCGCTCGCCGTCCGCGAGTAGGCCCCGAAAGACTCCATGAACCTGCCAAATCTCACCCTGGCGGATTTCCTCCCCCTGCTGCCCGCCATCATCATGGTGGTGGCGGCCTCCGTCCTGCTGTTGTCGGAGGTGTTCCTCTCCAAGACGGCGTCCCGCGGCTACCAGGCGGTGCTCACCGTCGTGGCGGCGGTGGCTAGCGGCGCCGTGGCCGTGGGCCTGATGTTCGAGCCGCCGCAGGAGGTGTTCCTCGGCTTCGGCGTGTTGGACCCCTTCTCCAGCTTCCTCACCCTGGTGGTGAGCGTGGGCCTGGGGCTGGCGGCGCTGAGCGCGGTGGGCTTCCTGCGCAAGCGTGGCGCGGAGCGCGGTGAGTTCTACGCGCTGATGCTCTTCGCTTCCGCGGGCATGAGCCTGCTGGCGATGTCGTCGGAGTTCATCACCATCTTCATCAACATCGAGGTGCTCTCCATCGCGACGTACGCGCTGACGGCGTACCTGCGCCGCGGCACGCGCCCCAGTGAGGCGGGCTTCAAGTACTTCATCCTGGGCGCCTTCTCGTCCGCCATCCTGCTGTACGGCACGGCGCTGCTGTACGGCGCCACGGGCACGACGAAGCTCAACGACATGGCGGGCCCGCTGTCGCAGGCGCTCCAGACGACGCCGGCGCTCATCTACGTGGGCGCGGTGCTCATCGCCGCGGGCTTCGCGTTCAAGGTGGCGGCCGTGCCGTTCCACATGTGGACGCCGGACGTGTACGAGGGTGCCCCCACCCCGGTGACGGCGCTCATGAGCGCGGGCGTGAAGGCGGCGGCGTTCGCGTCGCTGGTGCGCGTGTTCGTCACGGTGGGCAAGGGCATGGACCCCAAGCTGCCGCTGATGCTCTTCGCCACGCTGGCGCTGCTCACGATGATCGCCGGCAACCTGATGGCCATCCCGCAGCGCAACGTGAAGCGCATGCTGGCGTACTCCTCCATCGCGCACGCGGGCTACCTGCTCCTGGGCGTGGCGGCGCTGTTCGTCGCGGCTCCGGGCGAGAGCTTCCGCCTGCTGTCCGCGTCCTCGCTGTCCGGCGGCACGCCGCTGGACGTGGCGCGCTCGGACGCGCTGCGCGGCATCCTCTACTACCTGCTGGCGTACACCTTCAGCGCGACGGGCGCCTTCGCCATGGTCTCCGCGCTGGAGCGCCGCGAGGACGAGGAGAAGGGAACCGCCTGGGACCTGGAGCGCTTCGCGGGCCTCGCGCAGCGCCGTCCGGGTTGGGCGTTCGCCATGGCGGCCTTCATGCTGTCCCTGGGCGGCATCCCCCCCACCGTGGGTTTCATGAGCAAGCTGCTCATCTTCCAGGCCGCCATCGACGTGGGCCTGGTGGGCCTCACCGTGGTCGCGGTGCTCAGCAGCGCGGCGGGCGCGTATTACTACCTGCGCGTCGTGGTCTACATGTTCATGCACCCCGTCCCTGAAGGCGCGCAGCCGCTGGAGCGCAACTGGGGCACGGAGGCCGCGCTCGTCATCGCCACCGTCGCGGTGGTGCTGCTGGGCATCCTCCCCGGCCACGTCACCGACTGGCTGGCCCAGGCCGGCACGCTGTTCGGTCAGTAGCCGTTCGCCGGCAGCTCGCGGCACCCGACGCCCGCCTCGGCCCCTGGCCCTGGCGGGCGTTGTCGTTGCGGGGCATGGCTCACGGCGTCATGGCCGTGGGGGCATTGCAGAAGTGAAATGGATCCGCGCCGCGTCATGCGGGCGGCTGCGACGCCGGGGACGATGCGGGGAGCGGAAAAGAAGGCGGCCCGGCACCCGTGAGGGTGTCGGGCCGCGGGTCTTCTCAAGGTAACGCACCGGAAGTGCTGAAAGGGTGGGGGGGAACCACTTTCAGCCTCGCTTCGATGCGTCCCGAGCTAGCCTTTAGCAGGCGTCGTGCCAATGCCCGCTTGAGACGAAAATCTAGAGTTCTCAGGGGTTTGAACGACCGGGCAACACTCCCACCCCCGCCCTTTCCCATTGCAGCCCTGAAATCGCGTTTCAGGGATGAAAACAGCCAACGAATTCAGGAGGTTGGTTTTTTCATCCCTGAACGGCGGTGATTTCGGATCTGAACTCGTACCGGGAGGCAGGTGCGAGTTCGCTGGGAGGCTATTCGCGGGCACCGGCAGGGGGCCGCAGGTTGAGCCGCTTCATCTTCCGCCACAGCGTGGTGGAGGAGACGCCCAGCTCGTCCGCCACGCGGGCCAGGTCCACGCCGTGGCGCTCCAGGGCCTGGACGATGGCGCGGCGCTCCGCGTCCTCCACCACCGCCGCCAGCGTGGGGCCTCCGGCCTCCGCGCTGGTGGACCGCGCGATGTCGGCGGGGGGCAGACCCGTGGCCTCAGGCGGAGGCGCGGCGGCGAGCACGCGGCCCTGGGGGCGCAGCGGAAAGTCCTCGGGGAGCAGCTCGTCCCCTTCGGCGAGCGCGGCGGCCTGCTCCACCAGGTTCTCCAGCTCGCGCACGTTGCCGGGGAAGCTGTACGTCATCAGGTGCTCCACTGCGGTGGCGGACAGGCGCCGGGTCCGGGGGCTGCGGGCGTTGGCGCGGTCCAGGAAGTGCTGCGCGAGCGCGGGCACGTCCTCCAGGCGCTCGCGCAGCGGGGGCACGCGCAGGAGCACCACGTTGAGGCGGTAGTAGAGGTCCTGGCGGAAGCGCTTCTCCTTCACCTCCAGCTCGATGTCGCGGTTGGTGGCCGCGGCGATCCGCACGTCCACGCGCAGCGCGGTGGACTCGCCCACGCGGCGCACCTCGCCGTCCTGGAGCGTGCGCAGGAGCTTGGACTGGAAGGTGGGGCTCGTCTCCGTCACCTCGTCGATGAAGAGCGTGCCGTTGTCCGCCTCCTCGAAGAGGCCGCGGCGCGTCTTCACCGCGCCGGTGAAGGCGCCCTTGGCGTGGCCGAAGAGCTCGCTCTCCAGCAGCGTCTCGCTGATGGCCGCGCAGTTGACGGGCACGAAGGGCTGCTTGCTGCGGCGGCTGTGCGCGTGGAGGGCGCGGGCCACCAGCTCCTTGCCCGTGCCGCTCTCGCCCTGGATGAGGACGGTGGCGTCGCTCTGGGCCACGCGCAACAGGCGCGTGGTGAGCTCGCGCATGGCCTGGCTGCGGCCCACCAGCGCGGACAGGCCGTGGCGCTCGTTGAACTCCGTGGCCAGGTTGTCCACCGCCGCCTGGAGCCGGGCGCGCTCCAGGGCGCGCTCCACGCGGTAGCGCAGCTCGCCCTCCTTGAAGGGCTTGGTGACGTAGTCGTAGGCCCCCAGGCGCATGGCCTCCACCGCGCTGTCGATGGAGCCGAAGGCCGTCATCATGATGACCTGGAGGCGCGGGGCCACCTCCAGCGCGCGCCTGAGCAGCGTGAGCCCGTCCATGGGCTCCATCTTCAGGTCCGTGAGGAGCAGGTCCACGCGCTCCTGCGCGAGCATGCCCAGGGCCTCCTCGCCGGTGGCGGCTTCGTTGACGGTGTAGCCCTCCGCGCGCAGGAGCAGGGCGGTGGTGGCGCGCATGTTGCGCTGGTCGTCCACCACGAGGATGCGGCCTCGGGGAACCGGAGTGGTCGCGTCGGTCATGAGAGGGACTGGGGCTGCGTGAGCGGCAGCCAGAAGGTGAAGGTGGTTCCGCGTCCGGGGGCGCTCTCCACGGCGATTTCGCCGCGGTGCTCCTCCAGGATGCGCTTCACCACCGCCAGCCCCAGGCCGGTGCCCTGGGCCTTGGTGGTGAAGAAGGGTTCGAAGACGCGGTGGAGCAGCTCCGCCGGGATGCCCGGCCCCTGGTCCATCACGTCGATGCGCAGCTGCTCCCGGCCGCCATGCGTGTCCCGGCGCCCGCGCACCCGGACCTCGCCGCCCTGGGGCATGGCCTGGATGGCGTTGACGGCCACGTTGAAGAGGGCCTGGCGGATCTGCCGCCGGTCCATGGGCACCGTGGAGAGGCCGGGCTCCACCTCCACGGAGATGTACACCGGACGCTCCGTGAGGGCCTGCGCCCGCGCGGCCTCGAAGGCGTCCTGGAGCACGCGCAGGAGGTCCTCCGGCTGGAGCACCGGGTTGCGCGGGCGGGTGAAGTCCAGCAGGTCCGCCACCATGCGGTTGAGGCGGTCGCTCTCCTCCGCGACGATGTCCAGCAGCATGGCCGTGTCCCCCCCGGGGTTCATGATGCGCCGGAGCGTGGCCACCGCGTTGAAGATGACGCCCAGGGGGTTGCGCACCTCGTGGGCGACGATGGCGGACAGCTCGCCCAGCGCGGCGAAGCGCTCGCGCTTCACCATCTCCGCGCGGGTGGCGGCCAGCTCCGCGTAGCTGGCCCACAGGGACTCGTAGAGGCGCGCGTTGGCGATGGACAGCGCCAGCTGGCCGCACGTCGCCTCCGCCAGGTCAATCAGCTCCGGGCCGAAGGGGCGCGGGCCGCGCACGTCGTCCACCAGCACCACGCCGATGAGCTCCTCGCGCGAGGTGAGCGGCAGGCCCAGGAGCGCCTTCTCCCCCAGCCGGTCGATGAGCACCGCGCTCACGGAGGTGCTCGCGGACGTCAGGTCCTCCACGGCGATGGGCTTGCGCTCCAGCGCCACGCGCGCGGCCAGGTCGTCGCTGTCGAGCGGCACCACCACCGTGCGGAACAGGTCGCGGTGGGTCGCCGACGCCGCCGCGCCGCGCAGCACCTTGGCCTGTTCGTCGTAGAGCAGGATGAAGCAGTTGGACACGTCCAGGAGGTGCACCAGGAAGTCGGACGCGACGTCCAGGATGCTCGCCGTCTCCAGCACGCCGGACGTGGTGCGCGCCAGGTCCAGCAGGAGGCGCGTCTCCGTGAGCTGGCGCGCGGACTCGGCGCGGAGGCGGCGCTGCTCCAGCAGCGTCACCAGCAGCTCCGCGAGCGTGGACAACAGCCGCGCGTCGCGCTCGTCGAAGGGGCGCTCCTTCGCGCGCAGCGCCTGCACCACGCCCACGCACTCCCCGCCGCGGGTGAGGCGCGCCGCCGTCCCGCTGCCCAGGCGGCCCTGGGACAGCGTCTCCAGCGCGCGCCCCTGCGCCTCCGAGGACAGCACGCCCCCGTCCTCCCGCAGCGACGTGGCCAGCAACACGCCGGTGGCACGCACGGCATCCGCGTCACTCCCCTCCTCCAGCCCCACATGGGCGAAGAGGCTGGGGGCCTGCCCCGGCCCGGAGACGACGTGCAGCGCCACCGCGCGGGCCTGGAGCAGCTCCGCCACGCGCGCGAGGAACGTCTCCGGCGTCGGGGGCACGGGCTGCGCCACGAAGCGCGCCATCTCCGCCACCGACTCCACCTCCCAGCGGCTGCGCGCGCCGTCCGCCTGGAGGTGGGCGTCCGCGAGCGCCGCGCCCACCACCTTCGCGAACAGCGTCAGCACCGAGCCGTGCCGGGGCGCCACCCACGGGCCCGCCACCCAGAGCACCTCCGACTGGGGCCCGCCCACCGGCAGGTACGCGTGCGTGGACTGCGCCTGGTCCGCGCCGCCGAACACCGGACGCCCGTCCGACAGCGCCTCCAGCGCCAGGTGCGTGTCCGCGGGCAGGGACACCCCGTCGCGCGCCAGCCACCGCGTGCCGTCCCAACGCAGGATGCGCGCCCGGAAGCCCGCGGCCTCCAGGCCCGCTAGCGCCACGCGCCGCACGCCCTCTTCGGAACGCGCGGACACCAGCCCCGCGGACGTGTCCACCAGCCGCTCCGCCACCACCAGCTCCCGGGGGCGCTCCGCCATCACCATGCAGCTGAGCAGCAGGGCGAAGCGCCCGCTCTCCAGCCGCAGGGGGTTGGCCTGGACGATGACCTCACCCGTGGCGCCGTGGACGTTGAGCACCTTGTAGAGCTGCGGGCGTCCGTCCAGCGGCGCTCCGGTGGCCACCCGGTGGAAGCGGTCCCCAATCCGGCTGCGCTCCTCCGGCTGGATGAAGTCCAGGAAGGAGCGGCCCTCGACCTGCTCCACGGGCAGCCCCAACAGCCGCGCGTACGCGGCATTGGTCACCCAGACGCGCCCCTCACCCTCCAGCACCAGCATGGGCTGGGTGAAGGCATCCACCAGGGTCCGCAGTTCCTGCTCGTTGTAGGCCTTCGTACTCATCCGCGACGCAGCACCCGTTTGTCCCCCACCCGCAGCGTCACCTTCTCACGGTCGAAGTACTCCGACAGGGGGATGGTGAACTTGCGGCTCTGGCCCACCAGTTCCTTGAAGGCCTGCGTGGAAATCTCCTTCTGCTCCTTCAGGTACGCCACCAGCCGTCCTCGAAGGTCCTCCAGCGCGCCCGCGTCGAAGCACAGCTCCTCGCTCACCCGCACGCCGGTGCCCGACGACACCAGCACCTTCAACAGCTCCTGCAGCTTCGCGGGCGGAAGCCCCAGCTTCTGCGACAGCTCCGTGACGGTGGGCGGCGCGAGCCCCGCCGCGGACAGCTCCGCGGACAGGCGCGTGCGCGCGGCCTCGTCACCCAGCGTGAGCGTACGGCCCCGGCCCTTGAGGCGCACCAGGTCCTTCTCCGCCTCCACGCCGCCGGAGTCCACCAGCGCCTGCACCACGCGCTGGAACAAGCGCACGTCCAGCTGGGCGGAGAGCCGCTGACGGAGCTCCTCGCGGGACAGGCCCTCGCGCATGGGCTCGCGTTCGTGGAACGCGGCGAGCAGCGCGAGCGAGCGCTGGCGCAGGCCCTCGAAGACCTCCTGCGCCACGTAGAGCCGCCGGTCGCGGTCCGCCAGCAGCACCTGCCCCTTCGCGCCCGACAGCTCCAGCGTGCGCGTGAGCACCTTGGGCGAAAGCCCCGAGCGGCCGAACAGCTCCGTCTGCGTGAGCCCCGCGTAGCCCGCCTGCCTGAGGAGCCAGCCCACCAGTCCGGCCGCGTCCGCCTCCAGCAGCGGCCGCACCACCGAGGACGCCCCCTTGCGCCGGCGCGGCGGCGTGATGGAGAGCACGCGCCCTCCAGCCACCGTGGCCCCCCGCCCCGGCAGCGCACGCGAGCCTCGCAGGATGAAGCGCTGGCCCACGAGCGCGCCCACCGGAGACTCCAGCCGCAGCTGCGCGAGCCCCGTCTCCCCTGGCGAAAGCGACTCCAGGTCCAGCAGCGCCACCGTGGCCTCCACCTGCGCGGTGCCCAGGTGCAAGAGCAGCTTGCGGCGTTTGGGCAGCGGGGCTTCCGCGGCGGGCAGCAGCGTCAGCTCCACGTCCAGCATGGACGTCTCCGGCAGCTCGCCCGCGCGCGTGAGCACCATGCCCCGGTGCACGTCCTCCGTCTGCACGTCCGCCACGTTCACCGCCGCGCGCTGCCCCGCCTCCACGCGCGCCACCGGCTGGCCGTGCACCTGCACGCCGCGGACGCGGAAGGGGCCTGGACGCGCGCCGGCCACCGAGGGGAGCAGCGCCACCGCGTCGTCCACCGCCAGCGCGCCGGACAACAGCGTGCCCGTCACCACCGTGCCAAAGCCCTTGATGGTGAAGGCCCGGTCCACCGGGAGGAACACGGGGCCCTCCGAGGGGCGCCTTGGCAGTGAAGCGCCCGCGCTCGCGAGCGCCGCCTTCAGCGCCTCCAGGCCCTGCCCCGTGCGCGCGGACACCGGCACCACGGGCGCGGCCTCCAGGAAGGTGCCGGCGGTGAGCGCGGCGAGGTCCGCCTCCACCAGCGCGCGCCAGTCGTCGCCCAGGCCCTCCAGCAGGTCCGCCTTGGTGAGCGCGACGACGCCCGCCTTCACGCCGAGCAGGCGGCAGATGTCCAGGTGCTCGCGCGTCTGGGGCATGACGCCTTCGTCCGCCGCGACCACCAGCACGGCCAGGTCCACGCCGCCCGCGCCCGCGGCCATGGCCTTCACGAAGCGCTCATGGCCGGGCACGTCCACCACGCCCGCCACCTGTCCGCCCGGCAGCGGCAGATGCGCGAAGCCCAGCTCCAGGGTGATGCCCCGCCGCTTCTCCTCCGGGAGCCGGTCGGTGTCGGTGCCCGTCAGCGCCTTCACGAGGGACGTCTTGCCGTGGTCGATGTGCCCCGCCGTCCCGATGATCATCGCCGCGTCAACGCCCTTCGGCGGGGCTCAGGCCCCAGCCTTGTCCGGGTCGTCGTCGAGGTGCGCGTCGCCCATCACCGGCTGGTAGTCCCACGGGAAGACGAAGAGCGAGTCCGTGGACAGCCCCACGTGGTCCGGCGTGAAGCCCTCCGGCCGCGCAATCAGGCACGCGGTGCGGATCTCCTTCGCGCCCACCTTCTTCGCGAGCGCCGTGGCCAGCTCCAGCGTGTCCCCGCTGGAGGCGATGTCGTCCACGATGAGCACGCGGCGGCCCTTGAGCTCCGGGGGCATCTCCCCGCTCACCTGCGGCTGGCCGCGCTCCTGGGGGCGCTCGGCCTTGTCGCGGCTGCGGCGGCTGATGCGCACGGGGAAGAACTCGCAGCCGAGCGCGCCCGCGAGCGCCCCGCCCACGAACACGCCGCCGTGGGCCACGCCCACCACCGCCTGCGGCTCCCACGCCTGCCGGATGGTGCGCGCCAGCTGCTGCACCTTCCGGTCGAACTCCGCCCACGACAGCTCCACCACGCCGGTGGACTTGTGCCGGGACTGGTCGCGGCCGGTGGGTTGGCGCGGGGCCTCCACCTGGGGCGCCAGCACCATGTCATTGGGAATGGAGACGAGCTTCTCCGCCCCGTCCTTCTGGGCGGCGGAGGGCACGGAAGACTTCGGGGAAGGGTTGCGCTGGTCCTGGGACTTCGGCGGCGCTGCCCGCTTGATGGCCACGGCGAAAGCTCCGGGTGAGGTGCGGCCCTGTCATATCCCGAGCACCGCGACCCCGCCACAACCGCCGCGCGTGCTCCTCCGGATGATGTGAAGCGCTGAATCATCCCCGGTCACCGGGAAATGTCTGTCTTCAGAACAACGGCGCCAAGGCCTGGCGCCGGGGCGCCCCACGTCAGGCGCTGCCCTCGGTGAGCATCTGCTGGATCTCCGCGCCGGGGATGACATAGCGCGTCGTGCAGAACTGGCAGGTGGCCTCCGCCTGGCCTTCCTTCTCCAGCAGGTCTTTCAGCTCCTCGCGGCCCATGGCGAGCAGCGCGAGCTTCACGCGGTCGCGGCTGCACGAGCAGGTGAAGCGCAGCGGGTAGCGCGACATGATTTCCAGGTCCGCCTCCGGCACGAGCGAGCGCAGGAGTGTCGCCGCACCGTCCTGCGCGTGCGCCTGCACGGCCGTCTGGAACTGCGCCTTGAGCCGGGTGCCCAGCGCCTTGAAGGCGTCCCGGTCCCCGTTGGGCAGGGGCTGCACGAGCAGGCCCACCACGGTGGCGAGCGGATCCTCCTGGCCGTCCACCAGGCCGGGCAGCTGCGCCACCATCAGATGCGAGGGCACCTGATCCGACTGGTGGAAGTAGCGCTCCAGGTCCGCCACCAGGTCGAAGTGCTCCAGCTCCACGGACGAGCGGTAGTACTCCCCGCCGCCCTGGTCGCGCAGCACGGACAGGAAGCCCTGGTTCCCCAGCACCGGGCGCCAGTGATAGCGCCCCTCCGAGCCGGTGTACTCCACCAGGGTGTTCTTCACGTAGCCGCGCACGACGCCGTTCGCGTCGCCGTCCACGAAGAGGCCGCGCAGGGGGCCGTCGCACTCCAGTTGCAGGTTGATCCGGGAGTCCGTGCCCTTGCGGAGCGACCCCATGAGGGCGGCGGCGGTGAGGCCCTGGGACAGGAGCGCGGCGGAGGCCGGCATGCTCTGGTGCGTGGCGCGGGCCTGGCGGGACAGGTCTCCGGTGGTGGCGAGCACCAGGCGCAGGTCCGACGCCTTCAACAATCCACTGACAAGCTCATCAGGCATAGGGCTGGTTAGCGTGCCCCACCCGTTCGCGCCCGCCAACGGAAGAGGGGCGAAGACGGGACGCCCGCCTGGCGGCCAGCAGTCAGGGCGGGGGGCTGGCATCGCCAGGGCTTATGAGTCGGTGTTCCCCGGCTGGCACGGGCGGGTGCGGAAGAAATCCAGCCCGCGTGACGGAACGGCTATAAACCGCTGGAAGGCCGTATCACCCAGGCCCTGACTTGGGCTCGCGGGGGTCTTCACCCCACCCATCCGCGCGCCCCGCTGGAGACTCGATGAGCACCCAAGCCGCCGCCGAAGCCCTCACCGACCGGAACCCCCTCTTGAAGTCGCGACTGGGGTCGTTCCTCGCCGTGGTGCCCCTGAGCATCTGGGTCATCAACCATCTGTGGGACAACCTGTCCGCCTTCTACGGCGCGACGGCCTGGGAAAAGTCGGTGACGGAGTACGCGAACCCGTTCGCCCAGGCGTTCACGTTCATCATCGTCATGCTGCCGCTGCTCATCCACACGGCGTGGGGGCTGGTGCGCATCTTCACCATGAAGCCCAACAACCTCGCCTACAACAACTACGGCAACCTCAAGTACATCGTGCAGCGCGTGGCGGGCCTGGGCGTGCTCGCGTTCCTGGGCGCCCACATCTGGCTGGCCTTCCTGCAGCCGCGCCTGATGGAGGGCCACGCGGAGCCCTTCATGGATATCGCGCGGGAGATGCACTACCACGGCCCCACGCTGATGGTTTACCTGCTGGGCACGCTGGGCACCGCGTACCACCTGGCCAACGGCCTGCAGACCTTCGGCATGGGCTGGGGCATCCTCGCGAGCGACCGCTCCATGCGCCGCTTCGAGCCCGTCTCCATCCTCATCTTCCTCATCCTGCTGGCCATGTCCTGGGGCGCCATCTACGCCCTCTACACGGCGGGCGCGGCGTACGGCCCGGCGGGCATGGACGTCGGCTGAAGCAGGCTTGAAGCAGCTCCGGAGCCTGGAAACACGACCGGCCGCCCCTGATGTCCAGGAGCGGCCGGTTCGCTTTTCAGGGGGATGGCCCCCGGGCGTTAGAACGGGATGTCGTCGTCCGCGCCGCCGTGGTTGCCGCCCATGCCGCCACCGTCATCCATGGGAGGCGGCGGCTGGCCGTAGTCGTCACGCCCCTGCGAGTAGCCGCCGTTGCCCTGCTGCTGCCGGCGACCACCGCCATTGCCGCCGCTGTAGCCCTCACCGGCGTCACGGCCGCCGAGGAAGGTGACGGAGGTGGCGACGACCTCGGTGGTGTAGTTCTTCTTGTTCTCCTTATCCATCCACTCGCGCGTCTGCAGACGGCCTTCGACGAAGCACTGCCGTCCCTTCTTGAGGTACTCGCCGCACAGCTCCGCGAGCTTTCCCCAGACGACGATGCGGTGCCACTCGGTGCGCTCCTGCTTCTGGCCGTTCTTGTCGTTCCAGCTCTCGCTCGTCGCGATGCGGAAGTTCGCCACGGCCTGACCGCCCGGGGTGAAGCGCACTTCGGGGTCCGCCCCGAGGTTGCCGATGAGAATGACCTTGTTCACGCCTCCAGCCATGTTTCCTCCCGATACCTGACCCCTCTAGGGCCAGGAACAAACCTGCGAGGCCACACGCCCCGACAGGTCCTTCAGCCCATAGCATCCACCACTGACATTCCCCGGGCCACTAAACGACCGGGGGCGCCCGGGACGCACGCCCGCCTGCTTCCCAGGCGGGAGGCTTCAAGGATTCCGAGGTGTTGGGAGGTGCCGGGAGCCGGCTGGGGGGACAGCCCGCCCGGACGGGGACGTCCGGGCGGAAGGGCGCGGCGGAAGAAGCCTACCCGCCCGGGCGGAGGACGCCGGAGGCAGGGACCACGTTGGGCGTGGCGGAAGCCGGCGCGACCACCTGGACGGGCTGGGCGCGCTGGGAGGTCCGGGCCTCGGCCGTCTTGGTGGTGAGGGTGGAGTCCAGTCCCTTGGCGAAGGCGACGAGCTGCGGGTCCGTCCCGCCGGCGCCCAGCTTGCGCAGGGACTTCCAGAACGGGTGGGTGGTGTCCCCGGCCTTCACCAGCCCCTGGGCCAGGAGCGGCACGGTCGCGTCGCGCTCCACGGTGCTGGCGGTGCGCAGGGCGACGACCAGCTCCTCGGGGGCCGTGCGGGCCACCTCGCCCAGGCCGTCCGCCAGTTCGTCCTGCGCCTCCACGTCACGGGCGGCGCCGGCCGCGCGGCACAGCTCCATCACGCGGGCCAGGGCCTCCGTGTTTCCGCCGGAGGCCAGCTCCACCATGCTGCTCACGCCGGGCACGCCCACGGACAGGGCGTGGGCCACCTGGCGCAGGCGGCCGTAGACGTCATCCGTGGCGGAGTAGCTGTCCAGCAGCGTGCGGGTGCCCAGGTAGTCGTGCGGGTTGGACTGGTAGAGGCTCTCCGCCAGCACGGCGCGCACGGCGGGGTCGCGCTCGCTGCGCCACGCGGTGCGCAGGAAGCCGATGTTGCGTTGATCGCGCTGCTTGCCCAGCTCCAGGTAGGTCTTCACGCGGTTGGCGATGTCCGGCAGGCCGCCCTGCGGCTTCTGGCCCTCATTGAGGTTGGCCAGCGCGGTGCCCGGCCCCAGCGTGGAGCCGGTGGCGGCCACGGCGGCGCCCAGCGCGTCCATGCCCGCGACGACGGGACCGGCGCGGCCCGCGTAGTCATTGACCATGATGGAGAAGGAGAACTTCTCTCCGCCCGCGGACTGCACGTAGCCGCTGAGCGCGGAGACGCCCTCCAAGGTGCCCGTCTTGGCGCGCAGGCGGCCCACGGCGTCCGTGCCGTCGAAGCGGTACTTGAGCGTGCCGTCCTTGCCGGCGATGCCCAGCGAGGACAGGTACTCCGGGGCCAGCGGGAAGCGCTCGTACATGTGGCGCAGGAGCCGGTCCATCTGCGCGGTGGAGAAGCGGTTGGCGTCGTTGAGACCGCTGCCGTTCTTCATCACGTAGGTGCCGCGCGGGATGCCCACGTCGCGGTCCAGGAACTCCTCCACCACGTCGACGCCCTTGGTGAACGAGCCCGGCTGTCCGCGCAGCTCCGCGCCCATCGTCTTGAGGAGCGTCTCCGCGACGAAGTTGCTGGACAGCTTGTTGAGGCGCTTGAGGACGATGTCGAACGTGTCCGACTGGGCCACGTGCACGACCTTCGCGCGCGAAGGCGCCAGGCCCAGCTTCACCTTGCCCTTCACCTTCACGCCGCGCGAGGTGAGCAGCTGCTTCAGCGTGTAGCCGAAGTACATGGGCGGGTTGTCGATCTTCTTCCAGACGCTGACGGCGCCGCGCTCGTCGGGGACCTGGCCCTTGACGACGACCTTCTGCTTGTCGCCGTACGCGTCGGACTTCACGGACACGCGCCGGGCACGGCCGGGGCCGCTGGTGACGGAGCTGTCCACGACGAAGAAGTCGCTGGGCGGCTCCATGTCCACCGCGGCCTTGCCGCCGGGAGCGGCGCGCACGTAGACGGCGACCGCGTTCCAGTTGAGGCTCACCGCGCCGGTGGGCGCCATGTACGCGCGGTCGGAGTCCTCCTGGTCGTAGCCGGGCGGGGTGCGCTCGGCGTCGAACCAGGAGTCGTCCACGATGATGTCCTGCACCTCCTTGAGGCCCGCGTGGAGCAGCTCGGAGGTCATGCCATAGAGGCGCTCGGTGGTGACGGTGGGGTCACCCTTGCCGCGCACGTAGAGCGTCTTGACCTTGCCGTCGGCGGGCAGCTCCTGGTCGACCAGGAACTCCGTCTCGTAGCGGAACTCCGGCCCCAGGGCGACGAGCGCCGCGGAGGACGTGACGAGCTTCACGTTGGAGGCGGGGTTGAGCAGTTCGTCCGCGTTGTGGCTGAACACCACGGTGCCGTCGTCCAGGCTCTGCATGTGGACGCCGACACGGCTGCTCTTGAGCGCGGTGCGTTGCATCACCTGCACGAGCGCGTTCTTCAGCGCCTCGCGTTCAGCCTTTTTCTCGGCGGACGGCGACGCGGCCAGGGTGGCGGAAGGGAGCCACAAGGCAATGGCGGTCGCTGCCCAGAAGGGTCTGGTTCGAAAAAGCTGCACGCACGCTCCAGGGAAGTCGCGATCCATTATGAAGAAGGGACGAAAGGGGCGGCAAGGGTGGGGGGAGGATCCACGGCGGCCGTTACCCTGCACGCCTGCCTGCTTCCTGGAAACAGGAAGAAGCCTGTCGCAGCATGGACGTCCCGCCTGACATCCACCTCGTGACAGACGCCATGCCTCCCCTGCCCTCCCGCGCCGCCCGGGTGTTCTTCATCGCGCTGGCGCTGGCGCTTGACTCCGGCTGCCGCGACCCGGCGCCTCCGGCGGGCATCACGGTGTTGTTGGAGGCCCCACCGGACAGCCTGGACGATCGCTTCGCCCTCACGGCCCATGGACAGCGGCTGGCGCAGCTCGTCAGCCCGGGGCTGCTCACCTTCGATGACTCGAGCCGGCCCGTGCCCCAGCTGGCGGAGTCCTTCCGGGAGGTCTCGCCCACGGTGGTGGAGTTCGTCCTCCGTCCCGGGCTGACCTTCCACGACGGGAGCGCCCTCACCGCCGAGGACGTGAAGGCCACCTTCGACGCCCTGCGAGACCCGAAGCTGGGCAGTCCCAAGCGCGAGCGGTACGAGCCGGTGGAGCGGGTGGAGGTGGTGGACGCCCGCACGGTGCGCTTCCACCTGAAGCGGCCCTATGCGCCGCTGCTCGCGGAGCTGTCCGCGGCCATCCTGCCCTCGGAGCGCGTGGGGCCCGGAGGCATCGAGGCGCAGGGAACGCACCCGGTGGGCGCGGGGCCGTTCCGGTTCGAGTCATGGCCGGACGAGGAGCACCTGACGCTGGTCCCCTTCGAGGGCTGGCATGGAGGCAGGCCCGCCGTGTCGAGGCTGACGTTCCGGGTGGTGCGGGACGAGACGACGCGGGTGCTGGAGCTGCTCAAGGGCCGCGCGGACCTGGTGGTGAACAACGTGTCCCCGGCGGTGCTGCCCGCGCTGCGCAAGTCGCCCCACCTGCGCGTGGTGACGAAGCCGGGCACGGGCTTCACGTACCTGGGCATCAACCTGCGCGAAGGGCCGCTCGCGGACGTGCGCGTGCGCCAGGCGCTGTGTCACCTCATCGACGTGCGCCCGCTGGTGGAGCACAAGCTGCACGGGCTGGCGGAGCCCGCGTCCAGCATGCTGCCTCGCGAGCACTGGGCCTTCACGCAGACACCGGGCTGCGGCTACGCGCCGGAGGAGGCGGCCCGGCTGCTGGACGCGGCGGGGTATCCGGATCCAGACGGGCCCGGGGGACAGCCGCGCTTGTCCTTCACCTTCAAGACGAGCACGGATCGCTTCCGGCGCGCGGTGGCGCTGGTGCTCAAGGAGCAACTGGCGAAGGGCGGTATCGCGGTGGAGGTGCGGGCGCTGGAGTTCGGGACGTTCTTCGAGGACGTGCGCCGGGGACGCTTCGAGCTGTTCACGTTGAAGTGGGCCGCGGTGATGGAGCCGGACCTGCTCCGGGGCGCGTTCCATTCCGCGAACATCCCCGGGCCGGAGAACCACTGGGGCGGGTTCAACCGCGGAGCCTTGAAGGACCCGAAGCTGGACCGCGTGCTGGAAGCGGCGACGCAGGCGTCTCGGGAGGAGCGGAAGACGCTGTACGCGGAGGCGCAGCGGGAGCTGGACGCGGACATGCCCGTCATCCCGCTGTGGCACGAGGCCAGTGTCGCGGTGGTGTCCTCGCGGCTCGCGGACTTCGAGCCCAGCGCGCACGGCCTGCTGCTGCCGCTGGCGAAGGCGCGGGAAGTGACGCCCGAGCGTGGGGGCACGCCGTGACGCGGAGGCTCGTGTCCGCGGTCATCGCGATGGTGGGGGCGCTGCTGCTGGTGTCGCTGTTCCTGCACCTCGTGCCTGGGGACCCGGTGGACGTGATGCTGGGGGAGCAGGCGACGCAGGTGGACCGCGCGGCGCTGCGGCGGGCCGTGGGGTTGGACCTGCCGTGGTACGCGCAGCTCTGGACGTTCGCTCGCGACCTGACCACCGGAGAGCTGCGCACGTCGCTGCCTCCGTTCCAGCGCAAGGTGCTTCCGGCCCTGGGCGCGGCGCTGCCGTACACGCTGCTGCTCACGGTGTCGGCCATGGCCGTGTCCCTGGTGCTGGCGCTGCCCCTGGGCGTGATGGCGGCGGCGCGGCGAGGGACGCCCGTGGACGCGGCGGCGATGGGCGTGTCCGTGGCGGGAGTCGCCCTGCCCCGCTTCTGGCTGGGCCCGGTGCTGATCATCGTCTTCGCGCTGAAGCTGGACTGGCTGCCCGTGTCGGGCGCGGAGTCGTGGCGGCACCTGGTGCTGCCCGCGTTCACGCTGGGCACCGCGCTGGCCGCGTTCCTCGCCCGGATGACGCGCGCGACGATGCTGGAAGCGCTGCGCGAGGACTACGTCACGGTGGCCCGGGCCAAGGGCCTGTCGCCCCGCGTGGTGCTGTGGAAGCACGCGTTCCGCAACGCGCTGCTGCCGCTGGTGACCGTGCTGGGCCTGGAGTTCGGCGCGCTGTTGGGCGGCGCCATCGTGACGGAGAAGGTGTTCGCGTGGCCGGGCATGGGCACGCTGCTGCTCACCGCCATCGAGAAGCGCGACTACAACACCGTGCGCGCCACGGTGCTCCTCTTCACCTTCTGCTACGTCGTGGTCAACACGCTCACCGGCCTGGCGTATGCGTGGGTCGACCCGCGCGTGCGGAGGCGGTCATGAGCGCGGCCCATCGCTTCCGGTTGCACTCGTGGGGCGCCCGGTTCGGGTTCGCCGTGGCGTGCGTCTGGGTGTTCACCGCGCTGTTCGCGCCGTGGCTCAGCCCCCACGCGCCGGACGCCATCGACCTCACGCGCGAGCTGTCGCCCCCGACGTCCGGCCACCTGCTGGGCACGGGGGAGAACGGCATCGACGTGCTCACGCACGTGCTGTACGGCGCGCGCGTGTCACTGGAGGTGTCCTTCTTCGCCGTGGTGCTGTCCGCCGCAGTGGGCATCACGCTGGGCGGAATCGCGGGATACGCGGGCGGGCTCGTGGACGAAGCGCTGATGCGGCTGGTGGACGTGCTGCTCGCGTTCCCGGGCATCCTGCTGGCGCTGTTCATCACCGCGGTGCTGGGCCCCAGCCTCGCCAACGTGGTGTTCGCCCTGTCCTTCACCGGGTGGACGGGCTACGCGCGGCTGACGCGCGGGCAGGTGCTCACCCTTCGCGAGCGCGACTACGTGCAGGCTGCTCGGGCGCTGGGCAGTGGACCGGGCCGCATCCTCGTGCGGCACATCCTGCCCAACGCGGCGGGGCCCCTGCTCGTGCAGGCGACGTTCGCGCTGCCGGGCGCCATCGTCGCGGAGGCGTCCTTGAGCTTCCTGGGACTGGGCGTCCCGCCGGGTACGCCGTCGTGGGGGGCGCTGGTGGACCAGGGGACGCAGTACCTGCTGGTGGCTCCGCACGTGGCCCTCTTCCCCGGTATCGCGCTGGCGGTCACCGTGCTGGGCTTCAACCTGCTGGGCGATGCGCTGCGCGACGCGATGGATCCACGCCACGAAGGCCGGTGACTTGAAGGCCCCGGGCGTCCCTGGCAGGAAGCAGGGACGGAGGTGACGAAGACATGAAGGCCGTGGTGCAGCGGGTCCTGGAAGCGTCGGTGACGGTGGACGGACAGCGGGTGAGCGAGATGGGCCCGGGCCTGCTCGTGCTGCTGGGCGTGGGCAAGGGCGACACCGACGCGGACATGACGTGGATGGTGGAGAAGCTGGCCACGCTGCGCATCTTCGAGGACGCCGACGGCAAGATGAACCTGTCGCTGGAGGACACCTCCAAGCACCTCATCGTCGTGAGCCAGTTCACGCTCTACGGCGACGCGCGCAAGGGCCGCCGGCCCAGCTTCATCGACGCGATGGAGCCCGTCGCGGCCAAGGCCCTCTACGAGCGCACCTGCGAAGCGCTGCGCCAGCGCGGCCTCACCGTGGGCACCGGCATCTTCGCCGCGGACATGAAGGTCGCGCTCGTCAACGACGGGCCCGTCACCATCCTGCTGGAGAGCCCGCCGAAGGCCGCGCCTCCGGCCTGAAGCCTCAGTGCACGTCCAGCGTGCGGCGGAAGAAGGCCACGCCCTCCGCGTTCGTGCGCGCGTGCGAGGCCGCGCGCGTCCCCTTCACCGGGTCGCTGCACAGCATCGCGATGACATCGAAGCCCTTCGGGTAGCACTCGGGCAGGAAGCTGAAGTGGCCCGCGTCGTCCAGGACCACCGTCGTCGTGGTCGCGGGGGGCAGCAGCCCCGCCAGGTGCATGCCGTGCCCTTCGTGCGGCATCAGCTCATCGCCCTTCGCGAGCACCAGCGCCACCGGCTTCTGGACGTCAGCGGTGTCGCGCGCCTCGAAGGAGGCTGCCATGCCCGGCGCCATCGCGAACGCGGCCTTCACTCGCGGATCCAGATACGACGCTCGCGCGTGCTTCATGTCGATGCGGCTGTAGTCCACGTCGCGCAGGCCTTCGCAGCCAATCTCTTCCTTGGTTCCCGGCGTCTTGCAGCGCTTCTCGATCCACTCCAGGTTCAGGTTCAGCCCCACCAGCGCCAGCGCCGTGTAGCCACCCATGGAGTGCCCCGCCGCTCCGATGCGCTCCGCATCCATGCGCGGGCCCCACTTCGGATCCTTCAGCAGGTGGTCCAGGATGACCGTGAAGTCCTGCGGGCGTTCGTAGGCGCGCGCGAAGCCCTCCGGGCTCGTGTCGCCGAAGGTGTTGCCCGGGTGGTTCAGCCCCACCACGACGAAGCCATGCGCCGCCAGGTTCGCACCGAACCAGGCCAGGTCCATCACCGAGCCGCCGCTCCCGTGTGACAGCAGCACCACCGGCCAGCGCACCCGCGCGTCCGATAGCGGGGCGTCCTTCGCGCCGTAGAAGGGCTTGAACAGGTCCGACGGCGCGCGGTTGTCCATCGGCGTGCCGGGGGCCACCGGGTACCAGACCACCGGCTTCAGGGTGCGGCGGCGGACCGAGTCCTTGTACGTCAGCGACTGCGTGACTCCCACCGCGTAGGCCGCGTCCGCTCCGTAGAGCGACGTGTGGTCCGTGCGCGGAGCCTCCGCTTTCTTCGAGGAAGAACAGCCGCCCGTCAGCAGCGCGGAGACGAGGAGGACGGGACCCATCGGAGAGCGCAAACGGAACATGGCCCGGAGCATGGCCGGGAACAGCGGAGCAAGGGAACCCTGGAACTGCTCAGCGGACGTCCAGCGTGCGTCGGAAGAACTCCACGGCCTGCATCTTCGTGTTCTCATGCGAGGCCGCGCGCGTCCCGGCGACCGCGTCCCGGCACAGCGGGGGCGCGACCTCGAAGCCCAGCGGCCTGCACTCGGGGAGGAAGGTGAAGTGCCCCGCGTCGTCCAGCACCAGCGTCCTCGTGGACGCGGCAGGCAGCTGCCTCGCCAGCTTCATGCCCATGAGTTCGTGCGGCATCAGCTCGTCGCCCTTCGCGAGCACCAGCCCCACCTCCGCATGGATGTCCTTCAAGTCCCGGGCCTCGTAGGAGCCCGCCATGCCCGGCGCCATCGCGAAGGCCGACTTCACGCGCGGGTCCCGGTACGACGCTCGCGCGACCTTCATGTCGATGCGGCTGTAGTCCACGTCCCGCAGGCCCTCGCAGCCCACATGGTCGCGGGTCTCCGGCGCGGTGCAGCCCTCGGCGATCCACTGCAAGTTCAGGCGCGCGCCCACCAGCGCCAGCGCCGTGTAGCCCCCCATGGAGTGCCCCGCCGCGCCAATGCGCTCCGGATCCATGCGCGGGCCCCACTTCGAATCCTTCAGCAGGTGGTCGAGCAGGACCGAGAAGTCCCGGGGCCGCTCATAGCCGCGCGCGTAGCCCTCCGGGCTGTCGTCCCCGTAGGTGTTGCCCGGGTGGTTCACCGACACGACGAGGAACCCATGCGCCGCCAGGTGCGCGCCGAGCCAGGACATGTTGATGGCCGTCCCGCCGCTACCATGTGACAGCAACACCACCGGCCAGCGCTCCCGTGCGTCCGACACCGGCGCGTCCTTCGCGGCGAGGAAGGGCGCGAAGATGGGCGACGTCGCCTGCGACTCCATCCGCGTGCCGGGCGCCGCCGGATACCAGAGCACCGCCTTCAGCGAGCGGTGCCGCACGGTGTCCTCCACGGTCAGCGACCCGAGCCCCACGGCATGGACCCGGTCCCTCTCGTAGGTCGACGCGGTGGCGGGCGCCGCGGCCTGTCCGGCGCCGTGCGAAGAGGCACAGCCACCCGTCAGCAGTGCCACGGAGCTCAGGAGCACGGCGCGGAAGGAACAGCGCGAGGAGAGGGACATGGGTGGATTCCTCCGGGCCCTCGGTGGGCCGCCATCGGATGGAGAGCCTACGGCGAGGACCGGCGCTCCATTGCGGAGGAAACCTAGCGGCTCACAGCCGCACGGTAGTCCCGCGCGTCACCAGCGCGGCCAGCCCCTGCTTCGTCTGCGCGGCGGTGCGCAGGTGCAGCGTGAGCGCGCCCAGCTCGCGGATCCACGTGGCCGCGTTCGGACCCAGGCCGGAGAACAGCACGGACAGGGGCGGCGGCTGCGGCAGCTTCCCCGTCCAGTACCCCAGCACCTCGTCGCGCTCCGGCAGCACCGGCAGCTTCAGGCGCTCCTGCTCCCGCGTCAGCAGCCGCTCCAGCTTGCGCGGCAGGTTCACCTGCCAGTGCAGCACCGTCTTCGCCGGGCGCCAGGCCCAGTCCGCGAAGGCGAACCGCTCGCGGACCGCGTACTCCCCCCGGCCCTGCGTGACGAAGACGCGGTCCGGCGGGAACTCCGGGAAGGGGTCCCACTGCCCGGCCAGGAGCGACGCCAGCCCCTGCTCGCCCGGGGGGCGCCGGCGGAAGTTGTCCCGCACCACGCGCGCCGCCTTCGTGTCCCAATAGGGATAGGCCGGGTCCTCCACCATCAGCGCCAGGTTCAGCGCCTCGTCCCACTCGTCCGCGTAGCCGCCGGGGGCCCCGCCCACCTCCCAGCCGCCGGGCGCCTCGCGCCAGGGCTGGAACACCAGCCGGTCCACCAGGTCCATCCACCCGTCCGAGTCCACCGAGCCCACGCCCCCCGGCAACGCCGACGAGGCCAGCCGCTGGCAGAGCGTGAACGCCTGCGCGTCACCCAGGTGGTTGGACAGGGCCTCCAGCGCGCCGGAGGCATCTCCCATGGCGCGCGTGAAGAACGGCAGCACCTGCTCGTGGAAGAAGCGGTCGTTGATGGGACGCAGGACGACGTCCATGCGGGGCGTCTCCTATCAGGCCCTCAGGGCCGCGCGTCTTCCTGGACGATGAGGGCGTGGATGTCCGCGGCCGAGGGCGCCTCGAGGATGGCCGCCCGGAAGCGCGGGTTCTTGAACAGCCGCGAGATGCGCGCCAGCGCCTTCAGGTGCACCCCCGCGCTGTTCTCCGGCGCCACCAGCGCGAAGAACAGGTGCGTGGGCTTGCCGTCGATGGACTCGAAGTCCACCCCCGCGCGCGACACGCAGAAGGCCGCCTGGAGGCTGTCCATGCCCGCCAGCTTGCCGTGGGGGATGGCCACGCCCTCGCCAATGCCCGTGCTGCCCAGCTTCTCGCGTTCCTGGAGCACCGCCACCAGCCGGTCCTCGCGCAGCGTCGGGTGCGCCCGGACCAACGTGGCACTCAGCTCGCGCAGCACCTCCGCTTTCGTCCGGGCCTGCATGTCCGCGACGACCGCCTGGGGGCTGAGGAAATCGGCGATTCTCAATGGCGCTCCCGCACTGGCGCTCCGGGCCGGCAATGATTCCTCGGCCGGCAATTACTCCTCACACTGGATTCGCGCAAGGGTCGCCTGGGCGGTGACAGGCGCTTCGCTCACTGCGCGTCAGCCCGGGCCGGTCCCCCACACCCCGGGCCCCGGGCCCCGGGTCCGGAAACGGCCCCGGACCCGGTCCCCAAGCACGGACGACTGCCTGTCAGGTGCCGGTGGCGGCCACCGGTGCGGCGGGCAGGTGCGGCTCGATGAGGCCGAACCCACCCTCCTTGCGGCGGTAGACGATGGACAGCGCCTGGGACTGCTGGTTCTGGAACACGTAGAAGTCGTTGTTCATCAGGTTCATCTGCATCACCGCGTCGTCCACGGACAACGACTGGATGGCCAGATGCGTGGTGCGCACCAGGCGGGCGACGCCCGACTCGGCCACCGGCGCCTGGGCGGCGGGCGCGGAAGCCTCGGCGGTCTCCTCCGGCTCGGGGACCTCGAAGACGTCGTGGCGGACCTTCACCAGGTCCTGGCGGTGGTGGACCTTCTCCTTGCCGTGGTGCGACTTGAGCTTGTCGCGGTAGCGGCGCAGCTGCCGTTCGATCTTGTCCATCGCCAGGTCGATGGACGCGTACATGTCATCGCTCTTCTCACGCCCCCGGAGGACCCAGGCGCCGGAGTGGATGGTGATGTCCGCATGGTGCAGGTGCCGCTCCAACGACAGCACCACGTGGGCTTCACCCGCCCGGTCCAGCAGTCGGTTCACCCGTTCGACCTTTTCACGGGCGTACTCCTTGAGGGAATCCGACGAGCCGAACTGACGGAAGGTGATGTTGAGCTGCATGCGTGGCCGCCTCCTAGGGAGAGAGGTAAGCTCCGTCACAGATCAGAAACGGAGCCCACGCCGAAAGCAACCCGGTCCCCCAGGTTGGAACTTCCCGTTCACGGCCCGCGCTCGCGAAAGCGACCGCAATAGGACACGTCTGGTGTCCGCTGCATGGCACGGTGAGGGGATTCCGACCCGGGCCTCATTTTCCGGACAGCCCTCCCCCACACCGCGTGCGTGGCGCTCAGGCCAGCAACATGCCTCCGGTGACGCCCAGGATGTCCCCGTTGACGAAGCGCGACTCGTCACACGCGAGGAACACGTAGGAGGGCGCCAGCTCCGCGGGCTGGGCGGGCCTGCCCGTGGGCGAGCTCTTGCCGAACTCCTTCACCTTCTCCGCGTCGAAGGACTGCGGGATGAGCGGCGTCCACACCGGGCCTGGGGCCACGGCGTTGACGCGGATGCCGCGGCTGATGAGCTCCTGCGACAGGCCCTTGGTGAAGGCGACGATGGCGCCCTTCGTGGCGGCGTAGTCGAGGATCTCCGCGGAGGGCTGATACGCCTGGATGGACGCGGTGTTGATGATGGTCGCGCCCGGCTTCATGTGCGGCAGCGCGTACTTCACCAGGTGGAACATGGCGAGGATGTTGACCCGGAAGGTGCGCTCCACGCGCTCCGCGTCCAGCTCCTCGAACTTCTCCACCGCCTTGCCCTGGTAGGCCGCGTTGTTCACGAGCACGTCGATGCGGCCGAACTTCTTCACCGTGTCCTCGACGATGCGCTTGCAGGTGGCCTCCAGCGCCATGTCGCCCGCGAGCGCCAGCGCCTGCCGTCCGGAGCCTTCAATCACGCGGCGGGTGTGGTTCGCGTCGTCGCCTTCGTTGAGGTACGCGAACGCCACGTCCGCGCCCTCGCGCGCGAAGGCCAGGCACACCGCGCGGCCAATGCCGCTGTCCCCGCCCGTCACCAGCGCGACGCGGTCCTGCAGCCGGCCAAAGCCCTTGTACGACTGCTCGCCGTAGTCAGGCTCCGGCTCCATGCGGCCTTCATGGCCGGGAGTGGGCTGCGTCTGCTCAGGGAAGGGCGGCTTGGGGCCAGCGTTGCGGGGATCGGGATTGCGGGCCATGTCATCGCTCCGTGGGAAGGAAAGGCGTTTCCACACGGTGGAGACACTGGCGCGGGGCGGCAATCACGCGAGGGCCGCCTGCCCGCCCGCCGCCCGGCGACCCGGATGACTCAGGGCACCACGGAGAGCACGAAGTCCTGCGAGTGGAAGATGGCGCCCGTGCACGACGCCACGCCCGTGCATTCGGTCACGGCCCCCGTGAGGTCCGCGCCCAGCGTCAGCGTGTGGTTCGCCTGCGGGGTGGCCGCGGGAATCGAGACGGTGACCTTGTTCCCGTCCTGTGTGACGGGGAGCTCGCCGGGGGCCCGGCCCCCTTCGCGCAGGAGCAGCGCCTCCACGGGACCGGGGACCTCCGAGGAGGGCTCCCAGAGGAAGTCGTAGGACTGCCCCACGCGCAGCTTGTCCGGGGTGCCCTCGCCCTGGAACGTGAACTTGCGCTTGGCCTTGGCGTTCTGGACGACCAGGCGCACGGTGCTGGTGGCGTCCTGCAGCTGCACGACGAGGTCCTCCACCGGCTCGCGGCCCCAGGCGGCCGGGTCGAAGTTGAAGTAGACGCGGCTGTTCTCACACGCCTCCGAGCGCCCGCCCACGTCCGACGCGCCGCCCGGCACCAACGTCATGGGCTGGCCGTTGAGGGTGGCCGTCACGTCGTCGGCGAAGCGCGAGCACGGGCCGTCCGCCACCGAGTAGCTGACGGTGACCCGGTGCGCGCCCTGCGCGTCCGGCGTCTCCGCGTCGTCCACGTCCGCCAGCGCGAAGGTGAGCGAGCGGCCGGAGAGCTCCGCCAGCGACATCACCTTCGTCTCACCGCCGCCACAGCCGGTGAGCGCCACGAGCGCCCCCAGGACGGTGAAGCGGGACACGGTTCGACGCGGGCTCGGGGCGGGAAGGGTCATGGCGGCCGGCACCCTATCACTCCCGCGCCAGCAGTCCTTCGAGCCGCGCCTTCACGCCGGGCCACTCCGTGTCGATGAACCCGTAGTACGCGCTGTCCCGCACCACGCCGCCGCGCACCAGCATGTGGTTGCGCAGGATGCCCTCGAAGGAAGCACCCAGGCGCTCGATGGCCGCCCTGGAGCGCGCGTTGCGGCTGTCCGTCTTGAGCTGCACGCGCATCACGCCCAGCGACTCGAAGGCGTGCGTGAGCAGCAGGTACTTGCACTCGGTGTTCACCCGCGAGCGCCAGGCCCGCCGCGCCAGCCACGTGGAGCCGATCTCGAGCGTGCGGTAGTCGCGGGAGATGTCCAGGTAGCGCGTGGTGCCCACCACGGCTCCGCTCGCCCGTTCGACGATGGCGAAGGGCCGCTCGGTGCCCGCGGCGGCCGCCTTCAGCGCGCTGGCGACGTAGTCCGCGACGTCCGCCTCCGTGCGCAGCACGCGCGAGAAGTGGGCGAAGATTTCGGGCTCGCAGACCGCCGCGAGCGCGGGCACGTGCGCAAGCGTCAGCGGCTCCAGCCGCACCGCCCTCCCCTCCAGGGTGACGGGCGGGACGACGAGCGGCACGGGGTCACGGCGGGGAACGCCGACATCGGTGGGGAGCACGGGGTCCATGGACCGCTTCATGCCCCAAACCGGCCCTGGCGTGCAGGGCCGGTGAGACTCCAGGCCGGCTCAGAAGTACTTCTTGCGCTTGCTGCTGGGGAGGATGCCCAGCACCTCGCGGTACTTGGCCACCGTGCGGCGGGCGATTTCGGTGCCCTGCGAGCGCAGCAGCTCGACGATCTTCTGGTCCGAGTACGGGTTGCGAGGGTCTTCCTGCGACACCAACTGCTTGATGTGGTGCTTCACGGCCTCGCTGGCCGTGTCCTCGCCGGACACGCGCGCGATGGACGAGTTGAAGAAGTACTTCAGCTCGAAGATGCCCTGCGGCGTGTGCACGTACTTGCTGGTGGTGACGCGGCTGACGGTGGACTCGTGCATGCCGATGTCCTCCGCCACGTCGCGCAGGATGAGCGGCTTCAGGTGCGCGATGCCCTTGTCCAGGAAGTCCCGCTGGAACTTCACGATGCTCTCGGTGACCTTGTAGATGGTCCGCTGCCGCTGGTGGATGGAGCGGATGAGCCACATCGCGCTGCGCAGCTTGTCCTGGATGAACTCCTTCGTCTGCCCGGGGCTCACCGCGCCCGTCTTGAGCGCGTTCCGGTACATACCGGAGATGCGCAGCTTGGACAGGCCGTCGTCGTTGAGGACCACGGTGTAGTCGTCGTCCCCCAGCTTGTAGACGAAGACGTCGGGGGTGATGTACTGCGCGTCATCCCCGCTGAAGTTGCGGCCCGGCCGCGGGTCCAGCTTCGGGAGCAGCTTCGCCGCCGCGACCACCTCTTCCAAGGTGACCTTGAGGTCCTTGGCGATGGCCGGCAGGTTCTTGCTCTCCAGGTACTTCATGTGCCGCTTGATGATGAGGCCCAGGAGCGCCGCGTTCGGGTCCTTCATCGCCTGTAGCTGGATGAGCAGGCACTCCTGCAGGTCGCGCGCGCCGCAGCCGCGGGGCTCCAGGTTCTGGATGCGGCGCAGGGTGCGCTCGGCCACGTGCATGGGCACGTCCGCCTCGTTGGCCAGGCGGATGAGCGGATCGCCCTCCACTTCCGGCAGCTTGAGGTAGCCGTCGTCATCCAGGTTCCCCAGGATGAGCACGCCCACGCGGCGCTCGGCCTCGTTGAGCCGCAGCGTGCCCAGCTGCTCCTGGAGGTGGTCGACCAGGTCCTCCTTCTTCACCATGTTGGCTTCGAACGACGGCAGGTCGTCCGTGGCCACGTTGCCCTTGTTGGAGGCGGTGGTGGGCTCGTTGAACTGGTAGCTGTTGAGGTAGGACTCCCAGTCAATCTCCGGGGGGCCCTCGCCGTCCGCCTTGAACTCCTGGGCGGTCTCCGGCGTCGCCGACGGCAAATCCACGTCGCGCGCGATTTCCGTGTTGTCCGCTTCGAGCGAGGCCTCGCCAGGCTCCTTCTCGCTCACCTCGCCGGGCATGCCCTCCTCGGGCTGCTCCAGGAGGGGGTTCTGCTCCATCTCCTCGCGGACCTGGTCCAGGAGCTCCATTCGCGAGAGCTGGAGGAGCTTGATGGCCTGCTGCAGCTGGGGCGTCATCACCAGCTGCTGGGCGAGCTTCAGGCTCTGTTTGAGTTCCATCGCCATGTGGGGGCGTCTCCAGAAGGCTAGCGTGCCACTTGATTGGAGGTTCCAATCAAGGACCGTGCCAACCTAACAAGGACCCCCGGCTACGTCCAGTGCCCCAGCACATGGTTTCTGATTTGCAGCGTCAAAAATCCGCTGGAAATCCGACAGGTTGTCGCAACCCCTGCTCGCCTGGCAGATGTTCAGACGTCGACGCAAAAGCGGGGCCAACTTCACCACGAGCATCTGGAGACATACGGGGAGAGCGGCTTTTCACGGAGCCTGGAGACGGAACCGGTCTCCCAGGTAGACGGCCCTCGCGCGAGCCGAGCCGGCGATCTGCGCGGGGGTGCCCTCTTCCAGGATCTGCCCCTGTGCGATGATGTAGGCCCGGTCGCAGATGCCCAGGGTGTCCTGGACGTTGTGGTCGGTGATGAGGATGCCCAGGCCCCGCTCGCGCAGGAGGTGAATCTGGCGCTGGAGGTCGCCCACGTTGATGGGGTCCACGCCGGCGAAGGGCTCGTCGAAGAGGATGAAGCGGGGAGCGGGGATGAGGCTGCGGGCGATCTCGGCGCGCCGCCGCTCGCCGCCGGAGAGGGTCTCGCCCCAGGAGTCGGCGACGTGGGAGAGGCCGAACTCCTCCAGGAGGCTGTCCGCGCGCTGCTTGCGGTCCTGGGCGGTGAGCCCCTTCTGGAGCTCCAGCACGGCCAGGAAGTTCTCGCGCACCGTGAGCTTGCGGAAGACGGAGGCCTCCTGCGGCAGGTAGCCCACGCCGCGGCGCGCTCGGCGGTGCATGGGCAGGTGGGTGAGGTCCTCGTCGCCCACGCGCACGCGGCCCGCGTCCGGCGTCACCAGGCCCACCACCATGTTGAAGCTCGTCGTCTTCCCGGCGCCGTTGGGGCCCAAGAGGCCCACGACCTCACCGGGTGCGACGTTGAAGGACACGTCGCGGACCACCTGTCGCTTGCGGAAGGACTTCTGGAGCCCTTCGGCGAAGAGCTTCGCGTCGCTCATGGCGTCGTGCCCGGGGCCTTGGGCGCGGGGGCCTTCTTGCGGGTGCCAGGGGCGGCGGTGGTGGACGGGGAGTCCACGAGGATGCGGGCGTTCTCCACCTCCAGGCGCTCGCTGCCCAGGACGAGGCGCACCTTGGTGCCGGTGAGGTAGGTGTTGCCCTGACGGGCCTCCGGGGAGCCCGTCACCACCAGCACGCCCGAGGGCACGTCGTAGTCGGCGCGCTCGCCCCGGGCCTGCCGGTCGCCGTCCACGGCGCGCACGTTGCCGGCGCACACCACGCGCGTCACCTGGCGGGTGGCGTTGTAGTAGCCGGTCATCTTCTCGCAGCGGATGTCCATGGTCTGGTGCTTCACCACCACGTTGCCGGTGAGCACCGCCTGGTTGCGGTCGCCGGTGACGTGGTCCGCGGACAGGTCCACCGGGTTGCGCAGGCCCGTGGGCGCCAGCGACGAGCCCGGCGCGGGCGGCGGAGCGGCCGGAGTGCCCGCGTCGGGAGCCGAGGGCTTCGCGGCGGGCGCGGCGGGGGCACCGGGCTTCGGCGGGGCCGGGGCTGCCGGGCGGCCGGCCTGCGCGACGGCCGGTGCGGGCACGGCGGCCTGGGAGGACGCGGGCTGGGCCAGGAACAGCGCCATCACGAGGAACTCAATCACTCCGTCGCTCCACCCAGCACGGCTTGGACCGTGCCCTCGAAGGTGAACGTCTGGTCCGCGGAGGACAGCGTGAAGCGGTCCGCCCGCATCTGGTAGTCGGGGCCCCTCATCGTCACGCCCTCGTCGCCGTGGGCCCGCCGCGCGTCCGAGTCGTAGGTCAGCCGGGGGGTGTTGGCCACCAGGCCCTCCGCCGTCTGCACGACGACACCGCCCGACCCCACCCACCTCTTGGACGCGAGGCTGCCGTCCATATTCGGCGCGGTGATGAGGGTGTCCGCCCCCGAGCCGTCAGGCGAGCCCTGCGCGCCCTTCCCGGGGGGCAGGCGCACGACGACCTCGGTGGCCTGCACCTCGCCGCCCGCGCGCCGGTAGTTGACGCGCGAGGCGGTGCCGGAGACCTGGAGCGTGCCGCCCTCGTAGGAGCGCAGGTGCGCGCCCTCCAGCACCACGTCCGGGCGCGGCTCGTTCGCGCCCGGGGCCGGACGGCGCGGCGCGCAGGCGGTGGCGAGGAGTCCCAGGAAGCTCAAGGCAAGCAGGCGCGGCACGAGGCCCTCCTTATCACCGCGCCGGGGCGGACGGTGCGTCGGCGAGGGCCGGGGGAGCGTCCTCGGGAGGACGCGTCTTCCAGCGCTGATGCATCCACACCCACTGTTCGGGGGCGCGGCGGATGGCCGCCTCGATGCGCTGGGACAGCGCGGCGGTGAGCGCCTGCACGGCGGCTTCACGCTCCGCCGCGTCCGGGTGCGGCACCTCCTCCATGGTGAGCCGGTAGCCCTGGCCGTCTCGCTGACAGAAGCCCACCACCACCGCCGCGCCGGTGCGCAGCGCCAGGTCCGCCGCCGCGCGCGGGGTGGCCGCCAGCTCCCCGAAGAAGGGCACGAAGACGGACTGCACCTTGGTGTCCTGGTCGATGAGGATGCCCAGGATTTCGCCGTTGCGCAGCGCGCGGAGCATGGCCCGGGCCGCGCCCTCCTGGCCGCGCCAGATGCTCCGCACGCCGCCCTTCGCCCGGAAGTCCTCCACCAGCGCGGTGAGGCGCGGGTCGCTGGTCTCCTTCGCGATGCTCTGGCTGGGGTAGCCCGCCCTCGCCACGCGCCGGGCGAGCAGCTCCCAGTTGCCCACGTGGCCGGACACGAAGACGACGCCCTTCCCCTTCGCCAGCGCGGCCTCCAGCACCTGACGGTCCGCGTCCGGCCAGGACACCAGGGACTCCAGCCCGGCCTCCAGCGCCCGCGCGGAGGCGACCTCCAGGGCCGCGGCGGCCAGATGGCGGAAGGCGTCACGGGCGAGCGCGTCACGCTCCGCCCCGGTCCTTTCCGGGAAGGCACGGGCCAGCGACTTGAGCGCCTTCCTCCGCTCCCCGCCCGCGAGCGCGTACGCCCAGCCGCCCAGCGTCATACCCAGGGCGCGGGCCGTGCCCAGCGGCAGGAACTGGAGCAGGCGCAACATCCCGGCGATGAGCAGGTAGCGCAGGTAACGCTTGAGGCGCTTTGTTAAAGGGGGACGCTCCACGACGCGTCTCCATATCCCATGCGCGAATACAACTTCGACGGCCTCATTGGCCCGACCCATAATTACGCCGGCCTCTCGCCGGGCAACCTGGCGTCACAGCACCACGGCGGCCAGCCCAGCCACCCCCGGGAGGCGGCGCTCCAGGGGCTGGAGAAGATGCGCTTCGTGTCGGAGCTGGGGGTGGGCCAGGCGGTGCTGCCGCCCCAGCCGCGCCCCTCCCTGCGCACCCTGCGGGCCCTGGGCTTCACCGGCACCGACGAGGAGGTCATCACCCGCGCCGCGCGCGACGGGGAGCACCTCTTGCGCCTCACCTCCAGCGCCTCCGCCATGTGGACGGCGAACGCGGCCACCGTGGCGCCGTCGGCGGACACCGCGGACGGCCGGGTGCACCTGACGCCCGCGAACCTCACGCAGATGTTCCACCGCGCCATCGAGGCGGACACCACGCACGCGGTGCTGCGCGCCATCTTCGCGGACGCGAAGCACTTCCAGGTGCACGCGCCGCTGCCGGGCGCTTCGCACTTCGCGGACGAGGGCGCGGCCAACCACACGCGCCTCTTCACGCCGGGGCACAAGGCCGTGCACGTGCTCGCCTGGGGGCGCAGCGCGTGGCAGGACGTGAAGGGGCCGCAGCGCTTCCCCGCGCGACAGACGCTGGAGTCCAGCCAGGCCCTGGCGCGGCTGCACCAGCTGGCGCCGGAGCAGGTGGTGCTGCCGCAGCAGCATCCGGACGGCATCGACGCGGGCGCGTTCCACACGGACGTGCTCGCGGTGGGCAACGAGCGCTTCCTCATGCTGCACGCGCTGGCCTTCGTGGAGCACCCGAAGCTCCTCCAGACGCTGCGCGAGAAGCTGGGCGACGCCTTCCGCTTCGAGGTCGCGACGGACGCCGAGCTGCCGGTGAAGGACGCGGTGCGCGCCTACCCGTTCAACTCGCAGGTGCTGTCGCTGCCGGACGGCGGCATGGCCATCATCGCGCCCATCGAGAGCCGCGAGACGCCCACCGCCCGCGCCTTCCTGGAGCGCGTCGTCGCCGGGGACAACCCGGTGAAGGCGGTGCACTACCTGGACGTCCGGCAGTCCATGAACAACGGCGGCGGCCCGGCGTGCCTGCGTCAGCGCATCTCGCTCACGGACGCGGAGCGCGCCGCCATCACCGCGGACGTCTTCTACTCGCCGGCCCTGCATGAAGGGCTCGCGGCGTGGGTGCGCAAGCACTACCGCGACGTGCTCAAGCCGGAGGACGTGCGTGATCCGCAGCTCGCGCGCGAGACGATGACCGCGCTCGACGAACTGACGCGCCTGCTCAAGCTGGGCAGCGTCTACGACTTCCAGCAGTGACGTGAGGCGGCCCGCCCGCCTGCCCTCCGGCGCACCCGACGAGGGCAGGCACCCATGGCCGTCCCGTTCGGGTGGCAATGGCCGCCCGCGTCGTCCGGACACACCTTGTAGGCGAAGGAGGTGATGTCCCCCATGATTCCGAGTGCCATTCAAAGCTATCTGCGGCGCCATCGCGTCCCCTTCGAGCGGTATGCCCATGCCCGGGCCGTGACCGCGATGGAGCTCGTGGATGCCCTCAACGTGCCCGCATGGCGCGTGGCCAAGTCCGTCATCGTGCTGGCCGACCGGCAGCCGTGGATCGTCGTCGTGCCCGCCATGGCGACCGTGGACCTGCGGCAGGTCCGCCACACGCTGGGCGTCCGCACCACGCGGCTCGCGGCCGAGTCCGAGTTCACCGACCACTTCCCCGACTGCGAGACGGGCGCCGAGCCTCCCTTCGGCGAGCTGTACGGCCTGCCCGTCGCGATGGACGAATCCCTGAGCGTCAACGAGCGGCTGCTGTTCCGCGCCGGTTCGCACGAGGAGGCATTGGAGATGCGCTTCCAGGACTTCGCGCGCCTGGAGTGGCCGTTGGTCGCCTCCTTCATCCAGCCGCTCTCGCGTGAAGAAGAGGAGAAGGCGCCGTCATACGGAGCGTCCTCGGAGGACTCAGGCGCGTCGGCCTGAGGTCCTCAGGGCAGGGGAGCGTCGCTGACCGCTGGTGACCCCGGCGGCTCCGGTTCCTGGCCCTTCGCATCCTCCAGCAGCGCCTTCTTGTGTGCGTCCTGCAGCGCACGCTCGCGGTCCTCCAGCCGCGCCGCCCAGGCCTCACCCTCCGCGCGCCGAGCATCCTTGAGCGGCATGAGTCGCAGGCCCTCGTGCACCGAGCGCGCCGCCGCGTCGTAGCGCGACAGCAGCTCCTGCAACCGGGCCACCGCGAAGTGGCTCTCCGGACCGGGCAGCAGTCCCACGACCGAGCGGCGCTGCTCCAGCGCCCGGGCCAGCAGGCCTTCCTTTTCGAAGCTGTCCGCCTCCAGCGACAGCAGGCGTGCGCGCTGCCGCAGGTCGGCCAGGTACGGCACCACGGCGGCCAGCGTGTCCCTCGACTTGCGCGTGAGCCCATCCTCCTGCTGCCGCGTGGCCAGCGTGAAGGACAGCTCCACGTCATGTGGGAAGCGCTTCACGAGCGCCTCCAGGGACTGGAGTGCCTCCGCGCGCTTTCCCTGCGCACGCCATACCTCCGCGCGCAGCAGGTGCGTGGCCAGTGCATCCGGGGCGCGCCGCTCCACCTCCGCGCAGGCCGCCTCCGCCGCGGGGAGCTCTCCCTGGGCCAGCCGTCCGCGCGCTTCCTGCATCCACAGCGCGGTGGCTTCGGGCCGGCCTTCGAAGTGTTCACGCGCCCAGACGAGCCATTCGAGTCCCAGCGCGCGACGCGAGGGCCCGGCGAGCAGCGCCTCCGCCAGCTCCACTCCCTGCCCTGGCGCTTCGGACGTGAGGGTCTTCAGCTCCTCGACCGTGCGGGCCCGGGGCATCGCCTCGCTGATCAGCACGCGCGTGTCCCCGGTCTCGTGCGCGAGCCGGTACTCCAGGAAGGCCTGTTCGCGCCGGCCCAGGTGCAGCAGGGCCCGTGCGGCCACGCGGTGCGCGGGCGCATCCAGGGGCCGCAGGTACAGCGTGTGATTGACGAAGCTCAGCGCGTCCTTCGCGCCTTCGGCGCCATTCGACGCGGAGGCCATCGCCATCAGCCGGTACAGCAGGTAGTCCGCCGGGTGCACGTCGATGAGCTGGAGCCCCAGCGCTCGCACCTCCGCGACCGGTGCCCTCGCCGCTACGCGCTCCGCCAGCAGCGCCTCCGCGTCCGCCATCCTCCGCCGCCCCGGCACGAGCGCGATGAGCATCACGACCGTGAGCCCTGTCGCCATCGCCAGCGCGGGCCTGACGGGCAGCGTGCCTGTCTTCGTGCGGCGCGCGGCCATGCGCTCGGCTTCACGGGGCCGGGCCACCGCGCCCAGCACCACCGCGACCGCCACCGCGCACGCGGGCAATTCCAGGCTGAAGTCGAAGAGGTTGTGCAGCGCCAGCGCCGCCACGCCGGACAGCGCCGCCAGCTCCACGGGCCCATGGTCCTCGCGCCGCACGCGCTTCACGAAGGCCCAGATGGCCAGCCCGAGCAGCAGCAGTCCCGGCACACCCCACTCCGCCGCCACCTGCAACACCGCGTTCTCCGGGTGCGTGAAGGTGTTGGGGTTGGGCTCGGTCTGGTAGCGCGGGAAGGCGGCCTCGAACGCGCCGCGCCCCATGCCCAGCACAGGGAAGGCGCGGGCCGCGCGGGCCATCATCGGCCAGGGCTCCACCTTGCCGCGGCGCAGGGACTCCACCCCGTCCACGGTGCGCGCCTCCGCCCACAGCTGATCCGCCGCCAGGTACGCGCCCACGGACAGCGTCGCCAGCAGTCCCAGCAGCACCGCCGCGCCCCGTCCCCATGCGGGCCGAGCGGGAGTGCGCGCCTCGCGACGCTGCTTCATCAGCCACGCGGCGAGCAGCACCTGCCCGAAGACGAAGAACACGATGCCCGCGCGAGACAGCGACAGCAGCACGCCCGCGCCGGAGACGAGCGCCGCCATCGCGAAGGGCCATGCGCGCGCACGCGGCTGCTTCGACAGGGCGAGCCCCACCGCCACCGTCGCGCACAGCCCCAGGAAGCCCGCCAGGTGGTTGGGATTTCCGAACGGCGTCACCAGCGGAGGCCGCGCATGCACGTACGCCCGCAGTCCGAACAGCGTCTCCACGCCGAACAACGCGTGTCCCAACCCCACCGTCGCCACCGCCGCGCCCGTGAACGCCAACACCGCGAGCAGCCGCTGCCGAGACACACGAGCGCGACACACCTGCACCGCCGCGACGAACGTGAGGAGATAGGCCACGTGCTTCGCCAGCTCACGCCAGGTGGCGGAAGGCTCCAGCGATACCGGCCGCCAGCCCGTGAGCCCCAGCGGAACGAGCACGTCCTCGCGCAGCGCCGCGGCCTCCGGGCTCACCCAGGCGAGCAGTCCGGGTGGCAGTGGCACGAGCTGCAACGCGCACAGCACGACGGCGCCCACCAGCGGCGCGGCGAGGAGCGGCACGCGCGGGGTCTCTCCCTGGCGCCGGGCCCCTACGAAGGCCAGCACCGCCGCGGCTCCGGACAGCACGCCCAGCGGCCAGGACACCCAGTGCGCCGCGCCACCGAGCGCCACCGGGCCCAGCACCACCAATGCCGCGAGCGCCACTTCCGCGTAGACGGTGTACCGGGAGACGCGGTGGGAGCCAGGAGCCATGCGCGGCGCGGGAGTATGTCACGCTCATGGCGAGTCTCCGGAGCTTGTCCCCTTGGCCAGCGGGCGTGACGCCTGGATGCCTCCTCCCCGGCGCGGCCTTCTTCCAGGGCCTGGGCCCGCGAATGAACGCCCCGCCCGGGACACCGCTTGCATCCGGGGAACCATCTGGCATCTTCCCCCGACCCCATGCGTCGCTTCCTGCTCACCGCCGCCGTCCTCTGCGCCTCCCTCTCCGGCCTCACCGCGTGCAAGAGCGCATGCCGCGAGTTGTCCGAGAAGCTCTGCGAGTGCGCCCTGAACTCGGTGGAGAAGCAGGCCTGCCAGCAGCGCGCCGCCGACGAAGAGGGCCGCGTGGAGCCCGTCGCCGAGGACGAGGCCGTCTGCGAGGCGAAGCTCGACGGCTGCGACTGCCGCGCCATCGAGACCGAAGAGGGCAAGAAGGCCTGCGGCCTCGCTCGCTGAAGTCGCCAGGCCGCGAGGTTCGACCTTCCCGGCCCCGAAGGGGCCAAGCCTCAGCCGCTGAGCATCACCCGCTGAAGGCGCGCTGTCGCGAGGCTCAAGCGCCCGGGGCCACTCGCGCCGGAGCCGGCTGCGTGGACGCGCCATCCACCCACGGCTGCAGCCCGCGCCGCACCCGCGTGCGCCACGGCGTCTCCCCCCACCGGTGCACCGCCACCGACGCGGGCACCAGCAACACCAGCAGCACCGCCAGGAAGCGCGTGGGCGACGACAGGTCCACGAACCGCTCCAGCCAGTGCACCATCTCGCTGACCGGGTACTGCAGCAGGTACAGCGCGTAGCTGGCCCCGCCCAGGTGCACCAGCCACGGCCGCGCCAGCACCTGCCCCAGCGGACCACCGCCGCGCGCCAGCCCGTACACCAGCAGCGCCGACGCGGGCGCCAGCAGCGCGTTGTGCATCAGCGGATACGGAATCCACGCGCCCTGAGAGAAGCCCGCGACCAGCAGCGCCGCGCCCGCCAACGCCATCACCGCGCCGGAGCGCCGGGCCGTCGCCGCCGCCCGCTCCCGCACGAACACGAGCCCCAGCAGCACGCCCAGCAGGAACTCCGGCAGGCGCGCCAGCGGGTTCAACTTCACCACCGCCAGCCACATGCCGCCGGACGCCGCGTCCAGCGTGCCCGGCCCGTCCGGCCGCAGCACCAGATAGAGCACCGGCGGCAGCAGCCCCAACAGCCACACCCCCACCAGGGCCGCCGTCATGCGCGCGCCCCGGAAGCGCTCCAGCCGCCCGGCCAGCGCCGGGAACACCGCGTAGAAGAACGCCTCCACCGACACGGACCAGGACGGCGGGTTCCAGTACAGCGCCAGCTTCGGCACCCATGACTGGAGCAGCATCAGCGTGGTGAGCCCCGCCGTGGTCAGCTTCGCCGCCGCCACCGGCACGGAGTTCGCCGCCAGCGAGCCCTGCGCCGTGGGCACCGCCGACAGCAGGAACATCAGGAGGAACACCGGGTAGACGCGCGCCACCCGCGCGCTCCAGAAGGCCCAGGGCGGGGTCTGCATCCCGCCGGCCGTGTCCACGTAGTTGTACGCGAGCACGAAGCCGGACAGGAGGAAGAAGACCCCCACGGACGCATAGCCAGAGGCCACCACCTGCACCATCCACTCCGGCGCCACGCCCTGCAGGCAGGGGGTGCCGAAGTGGAACAAGACAACGTGCAGGGCCGCCAGGAAGCGCAGCCCTGTCAGTGCATCCAGCGAGCCTCCGGACTGCTGCTTCATCTACTTGTTGCGACCGATGCCGAAGTAGGTGAAGCCCTGCTCACGCATGCGCGCGGGCTGGAAGATGTTGCGGCCGTCGAACACCACCGGCGTCTTCATCAGCGACTTCATGCGCGCGAAGTCCGGGTGGCGGAACTCGTTCCACTCCGTCACCACGAACAGGCCGTCCACGCCCTCCAGCGCGTCGTACGGCAGCTCCGCGTAGCGGATGCGGTCGCCGAAGACGCGCTTCGCCGCGTGCGCGGCCACCGGGTCGTGCGCGATCACCGTCGCGCCCTTGCCGATGAGGCCCTCGATGACCTCGATGGACGGCGCCTCGCGCATGTCGTCCGTCTTCGGCTTGAACGCCAGGCCCCAGACTCCGAACTTCTTGCCCTCCAGCGACCCGTAGTGCTTCACGGCCTTGTTCACGAGCAGCTTCTTCTGCCGCTCGTTGGTGCGCTCCACCGCGCGCAGCAGGTCCAGTTCCAGGCCGTACTCACGCGCCGTGGTGACGAGCGCCTTCACGTCCTTGGGGAAGCAGGAGCCGCCGTAGCCCACGCCGGGGAAGAGGAACGGGTAGCCGATGCGCTTGTCCGCGCCCAGGCCCTTGCGCACGAAGTCCACGTCCGCGCCCACCTTCTCGCAGAGCGCGGCCACGTCGTTCATGAACGAGATGCGCGTCGCGAGCATCGCGTTCGCCGCGTACTTCGTCAGCTCCGCGGAGCGCGTGTCCATGAACAGGATGGGGTTCTCCGTGCGCACGAACGGCGCGTACAGCTCCCCCATGATGTTGCGCGCGCGCTCCGTGTCCGCGCCAATGACGACGCGGTCCGGCTTGAAGAAGTCGTCCAGCGCGGCGCCTTCCTTCAGGAACTCCGGGTTGGAGACGACGTCGAACTCCACGTCCGTCACCTTGGCGATGGCCTCGCGAACCTTGTCCGCGGTGCCCACCGGCACGGTGCTCTTGTCCACCACCACCGTGTACTGCTTCATCGCGCGGCCCACCGCCTGCGCCGCCGCGAGCACGTACTGGAGATCCGCCTCGCCGCTCTCACCTTCCGGCGTGCCCACGGCAATGAACACGGCCTGGGCGTTCTGCACGCCCTCCGCCAGGTTCGTGGTGAACGTGAGGCGCTTCTCCTTCACGTTCTTCTTGATGAGCTCCTCGAGACCCGGCTCGTAGATGGGGACCTGTCCATCCTGGAGCATGCGGATCTTCCGCTCGTCGATGTCCACGCACGCGACGTCGTTGCCCGAGTCCGCGAAGCAGGTGCCCGCGACGAGTCCGACGTAACCCGATCCGATAATGGCAATGCGCATTCTTTGAGTGTCCTGGTTTCGACAGGTGGCGTCATGAACTCATACGCCGACCGGAGCACTGAAAGAAAGCCCGGGCACGACGGACCGCCGAGCGACCAGACAGCCTTATCGCCCCGTGAGGAGGCGCCGCAGTCGATCCACACCCCGCAGGGCGGAGGAACGTCCGGGGGTGCTCACCGGACCCACCACGCCCCGGTCCAGCAGCTCACGGGTCGCGCGGCGCAGCGGCGGGAACGCGGCGGTCGCCTGTGCCTCCGCCTCCGGGAACAGACGCGCCACGATGGCCAGCGACGTGTAGAGGGCGCGCTCCAGGCCGAACGCCTCCGCGCGCGCGAGCAGCGCCGGGACATCCATCGGGCGCGAGTACACGCCGCCCATCCAGGTGGCGCCGGTGATGAGCTCGCGCAAATCCACGAACGACAGCCACGGCACGTCATACCCGTGGTGGGCCTGGTCCAGCGCGGTGAGGAGCAGCGCGTCCTCCAGCTCCGGGCGGAAGACGGACTGTCCGTAGACCTTCATGGGTCGGGCGCGCTCGAAGATGCCGGCCAACTGCTCACGTCGGTTCGCGCCCAGCACGTCCGCGTAGATGTGGATGGGGGTGCGGCCGTCGGACACGACGCGCGCCGCGCCGCTGTTCGTCGTGTCCTCTTCCGGGACGAACTCGTGGTTGGACAGGTAGCCGGCGAAGCCGTCCACGTCCATGCGGCGCACCAGCACCTGGATGTCCAGCACGGGCCGGAAGCCCACGTGCGGATAGAGCGCCTCCGCGAAGGCCGCGCCGCCCAGCAGCAGGATCTTGCGGCCCTCCAGCTGATCCACGATGCGCTTGAAGTGGACCAGCTTCATGACGTTGTCGTTCACGGAGCCGGTGTAGATGGACATCATCCGGTCGCGGGCCCACTCGGGCGCCTCGCCCCCGCCCATCCGGTACTCCAGGTTGTACGCCGCGAGCGGCGCCAGGCCCTGCGCGATGGCCCAGTCGACGTACGCCTCCCAGGGCGCGCCCCGAAGCTTTCCGCGCGGGGGCTCGAAGGAGGACAGGACCCGGAAGGTATCAAGGAGGCTGGGCGCCATGGTGCGGCACCTTTAATGGGCCGGGGCTGCCCGCCGCAATCACCGTCTTCCAGCAGGCGAGCGGACGGGCCGTGGCGCCCCTGGCTCCGCTCCCGTCCCGGGCGGGGGCCGGATGCCGCGCAGCCGCCGCAGCGCGTACCGCACCATGGGCCGGGCCCGGGGCGCCAGGGCCAGCTTCGCGGCGATCCATGCCGGCTTGTTCTTCGCCAGCTCCGCGCCCACCAGCCGGGGCCCGGAGAACAGCCGCGTCGCCAGGGCACGCTGCCACCGGGGCGGTGAGAGCGCCTTGAGCACCCAGGCGGGCACGGGTGCGTCCAGCAGCCGTTGCGCGGCATCCCACGCGTACCAGACCAGGTGGGGCAGCTCCGTGCGCCGCGCGCGCGTCACCACCCGGTCCCAGTCGAGCCAGGGGTGCGCCCGCGCCAGCAGCTTCAGGTCGAACAGCCAGGCCAGCCGCTGGAGCAGGTGGTTGCTCGCGTGCAGGGACAGGTACACGGCCTCGTCCTCCGGGCACAGGTAGCGCACGGAGTGGCCGTCCAGCGTCGCGTCCACCGCCCGCGCCACCAAGGCGTCGCCCTCCAGCGACAGGCCGTAACCCGTGAGCGCGCGGTAGTGCAGCTCCACCAACCCGTCCGGGCCGGTGAGCTCCATGTGGTGCGCGTCGTCCCGGTCCACGTCGCCGGCCTGGGTGGTGAGCCCCATCCCCTCCAGCGCATGCACGGCGCACAGCACCCGGGCGCGCGGCACCAGCAGGTCCACGTCGTTCGTCGCGCGCTGGAGCGGCTCCGGGTAGAGCCTGAGCGCCAGCCCGTAGCCCTTGAGCAGCACCGGCGTCACGCCCACCGCCGTCAGCGCCGTCAGGCTCCGCGACAGGAGCGACCGCACGCGCATGCCCCGCGCCGCGCTCAGCCGGGCCTCGCGGGTGAGCAGCGCGGCGGCGTCCGGGGTCAGCGTCCAGTCCGCCTTCGCGAGCGCGTGCTCGACGAAGCCCGCCAGGCCGTGGCGCACGGCGGCCTTCACCAGCGCGTCACAGTCGCCTTCGCTCGCAGGCCTGGGAGCATCCGGCACCTCCGGCCACGCATGGAGCAGGGTCAGCAGGGCCGGGGTGGCGTTCATGGGCTCACCGCCGGAGCGCGATGATGCGCTGGGGCTCCGCGGCTTCCAGCGCCACCAGCTGCCCCACGCGTTCGGCCACCACGTCCGCGACCACCTCCAGCGCCAGCTCCTCGTCCCGGTCGATGGCGGCCCGGCCATCCCGCCAGACCAGGCGCAGCGCGCCGAGCAGGGCCGCCTCCTCTTCCTTCACGTCCAGGCGAACCTCCAGCGCGGCCTCGGCGCCGGCGTCCGGGTGCTGGGACTCGAAGACGACGCCCGCGTTCACGTCCTCGTGCGGGCGGCGCAGGCGCAGCTCCAGCGCGGACAGGCTCAGCCCCGCGGACAGCGGACGGACGGCGTTCCACACCTCCTGGAACGAACCGGCCGCGCGTACCGCCGCGGTGACGGAGCGCACCAGCGAGCGCAGCTCCAGGTTGCGATGGCGCGTCTGCTGGACCGCGTCCATGCGGCGCACGTCCAGGTAGCCCAGCTTGCGCATCAGCACCATGATGACCACGCCGACGCCACAGAGCAGCAGCGCGCTCTGCAAGCTGTTGGCGAAGTTGAGCGCCAGCGCGGTGACCATGAACAGCGTGCACAGCGCGTAGAGCACCAGCACGGTGGTGCGGTGGGACAACAGCAGGCGGCTCATCAGCCGGTGGTGGATGTGCTCCTTGTCCGCGCTGAACATGGGTCTGCCCAGGAGCGAGCGGCGCACCATGGCCAGCAGCGTGTCCATGATGGGCAGGCCCAGCGCCATCACCGGCACGAGCAGCGCCACCGCGGTGCCGCTCTTCGTCGACGTCTTGATGGACACCGCCGCGAGCACGAAGCCCAGGAACATGCTGCCCGTGTCCCCCATGAAGATGGAGGCCGGGTTGAAGTTGAACACCAGGAACCCGAGGATGGCGCCCGCGAGCGACACCATCAGCAGGCACAGCAGCACGTCCCCGCGCATCAGCGCGAGCAGGAAGTGGGTGCCCACGCCGAAGAACGCGACGCCGCCCGCCAGCCCGTCCAACCCGTCAATGAGGTTGAGCGCGTTGATGACGCCCACCACCCACACCACGGTCAGGGGCAGGCTCAGGAGCCCCAGCGTCAGCTCCGCGCCGAAGGGGTTGGCCAGCACCTCGATGCGGAAGCCCAGCGCGTACAGGCCCAGCGCCACCGCGACCTGCACGGAGAACTTCAGCTTCGCGCCCGCGCCCTTGAGGTCGTCGTAGAAGCCCAGCCCCGCGATGATGGCGCCGCCCACGAAGAGGCCGACGATGAGCGACGTCTGCGAGACAAACTGGTCCCCCACGCCCGAGTCCACGATGAACAGCGCGCACAAGGGCGCGAAGAAGCCGCCCACGATGCCAATGCCGCCCAGCCGGGGAATGGGCCGCACATGCACCTTGCGGCTGGAGTTCACCTGGTCCAACCAGCCCCACGCCAGCGCACGCTCACGCACGCGCCACGTGAGCACCAGCGCCACGAGGAGCGACACGAGGAAGGCGATGAAGAAGGTGACCATGCGAGAGGAGCGTCCACCCGCATCGTGACGGCCACCGGAGCAGCGCGTCAACGTCCTGGCGTCGCAGTTGCGTCACGCCCCGCCTGCCTCCTTGCTGGGACGGGCGGCGATGTCGGGCCAGGTGAGCCCTCCAGGCCCTACATCTGCGGGCCCGCGAGCAGCGCCGCGCCAATGGCGCCGGACAGGTCCCCCAGCTCGGCGATGCGCATCGCGGGCTTGCGCTCCGTGATGAACAGGTGCGGTTGCATGGCGTCCTGGAGGTGGCCCATGTACATGGGGCCCAGCCGGGACCCCAGCCCGCCTCCGATGACGACGGCCTCCAGGTCCAGCAGGTTGATGACGGAGGCAATGGCCACGCCCATCATGTCGATGGCCCGCTCGATGAGCCGCGTCGCCAGCGGGTCCTTCTGCTTCAGCGCGCTCGCCCAGACGCTGCTGGACAGGCGCGTGCGCTTCTTGTCGCGCATGATGTCGAAGAGGATGGTCTTCTCCCCCTTCTTCGCCGCCGAGCGCGCCTTGCGCTCCATGCACGCGCGCCCCGCGTAGGCCTCCAGGCAGCCGCGCCGGCCGCAGCCACAGCGTGCGCCGTTGGGCTTCACCACCATGTGGCCAATCTCGCCAGCGGAGCCCTGCCCGCGCCACGGCACGCCGTTGAGCACCAGGCCCCCGCCCACCCC
>NZ_RAVY01000050.1:0-50459 GCF_003611625.1 Corallococcus sp. CA054B | reverse complement strand
GGAGGTGGGGGGCGAGGAGCGCGCGGTTGTGGTGCAGGAAATCGACGTGCGGCGGTTGGGTGGGCTGCGTGAGCAGCTGGCGGCGGCGGACGCGGCGGTGGGCACCATCCGTCAGCGGCTGGCGGAGTCGCACGAGGTGCAGGCGCACGCGGTGGTGCTCATTGAGCCGGGCAGCCTGCCGAAGACGTCCAGCGGCAAGGTGCAGCGGCACGCGTGCCGTGCGGCTTTCCTCGCGGGGACGTTGCAGGAGGTGACGGCGTGGCAGGCGGAGCCACCGGGTGGCGCGGGTTCGTCGCCCGAAGCACCCCTCCCCGCTTCATCCGCATCCATGCCGGGCACTGGGTTCTCTGGTTCTGGCGCCACCGCTTCAGCTGCCTCGGGCGCGGCCGGGGTCGGGCCCATCTCCGCGTCGGGCTTCGGCGCATCCGGGCCGTTGGCTTCGACTGGGGCCTCCGGTTCCGGAGCCTCGGTTTCAGACGTCTCGGGCTCCGGTAGGCCCGGGTCAAACACGGCGCCGGGCTTCGAAGCATCCGAGGCTTCGTCCGAGCCGGCAGCGAGTCATGAGGGCGGAGCCATCAGCCTGGGCGCTGGAGCACGCGAAGCGGCGCACGTCTCCGAGGGCCTGCCCGCGAATGCGAACGAAGCAGCGCTGATTGCATGGCTGCGCGACGTCGTGGCCCGGCACGTGCGCATGCGCCGTGAGGAGATCGACGTCGATGCTCCGGTGACGCGCTACGGACTGGACTCGTTGGGCGCGGTGGAACTGGCCCACGAAATCAGTACCGGCACGACGACCCTGACGGTGCCCATGGAGTGGTTGCTCCAGGGACCGAGCATCACGTCTCTTGCACGGCAGCTGATCTCGGCCCGGACGGCGGCGTCCGCCCCCGCAGCGAGCACGCTGCGCCGCCGGGACGTGAAGGGCGACCGGGCGACGTCCTTCGCACAGGCGCGGCTGTGGTTCCTGGACCGGTACGCACCCGGCGACGTGACCTACAACCTTCCCGCCGCCGTGCGGCTGGAAGGCGAGCTGGACGTGGCCGCGCTGGAGAACAGCCTCCTGGTGCTCGCCGCGCGCCATGACGCGCTGAGGACCTCCTTCCGGGAACAGGACGGAAGGCCTCTACAGGTCATCGCGAGCGTCGCCTCCCTGCCGCTGGCTCGCGTGTCCTTGGAGTCCCTGCCCGCCGACACCCGCGAGGCCGAAGCCTCCCGCCTGGCCCACGAAGAGGCCCGCCGCCCGTTCGCCCTGACGCAGGGGCCGCTCGTGCGCGCCACGCTGCTGACGCTGGACGCACGCACGCACGTGCTGGTGCTCGTCATGCACCACGCCGTGTCGGACGGCACGTCCATGGCCGTGCTGGTGCGTGAGCTGTCCACTGTCTACGCGGCGCTGCGCGAAGGCGGCCCATCGCCGCTGCGCGCGCTGAAGGTGACTTACGCCGACTACGCGGAGTGGCAGCGGGAGTGGCTGGACGGAGCCGCGCTGGCTTCACACCTGGACTACTGGCGCCAGCAGCTCGCGGGCGCGCCCCGCCTGCTGGAGCTTGCGACCGACCGACCGCGTCCCGCCGAGCGTGGAACGCAGGGCGCCCGCGTGCCGGTGGTGCTCGACTCGCGGCTCGCCGAAGCGGTGCGCAAGCTGGCGGTTCACGAGGGCGCCACCCCCTTCATGGTCCTGCTCGCGGCCTTCCAGGCGGTGCTCGCGCGCCGCTCGGGACAGGACGACGTCAGCGTGGGCACGGCCATCGCGGGCCGCGACCGCGCGGAGCTGCAGGGACTGGTGGGCTTCTTCGTCAACACGCTGGTGATGCGCACGCGGCTGTCCGGCGCGCCCACCTTCCGTGAGCTGCTGGGCCGCGTGCGCGCGACGGCCATGGACGCGTACGCGCACCAGGACGTGCCCTTCGAGAAGCTGGTGGAAGCGCTCCAGCCCCCGCGCGAGCGCGGGCACACGCCCCTCTTCCAGGTGATGTTCATCCTCCAGGGCGCGCAGGTGGGCGCCCCCGTGCTGCCGGGCCTCCAGTCGCGCTTGCTGGACGTGCACACCGGCACGGCGATGTTCGACCTGACGCTCTCGCTCTCCGAATCCGCGCGGGGCTTCGAGGGCTGGCTGGAGTACGCCACCGACCTCTTCGACGCGGACACCGTGGCTCGCATCGCGGGTCACCTGCGCGTGCTGCTGGAGGCCGCCGTCGCGGACCCCTCGCGTCAGGTGGATGCGCTGCCGTGGCTCAGCGCCGACGAGTCGGAACACCTCCTCGCGCTGTCTTGCGGCCCCGACATCGAGTTCCCCTCGGACACCACCGTCTCCTCGCGCTTCGCGGCGCAGGTGGCCCGCACGCCCGATGCCGTGGCGCTCGTCGCCGGGGATGGCCGGCTGACGTACCGGGAGCTGCGCGCTCGGGCCCGGGCCGTGGCGCACACGCTGCGGCAGCGTGGCGTGGGGCCGGATTCGGTGGTGGGGCTGTGCGTGGACCGCTCGGTGGAGCTGGCGGTGGGGATGCTCGGCATCCTGGAGGCGGGGGCGGCCTACCTGCCGTTGGATCCGGCGTACCCGGCGCAGCGGCTCGCGGCGATGTGGGAGGACTCGGGGGCGAAGGTCCTCGTGGGGCCTCGTCGCCTGGAGGACGTGCTCGCGGTGCCGGCCGAGCGCCGGCTCTTCCTCGATGACGTGGACCCTTCGGTGGGCGCGGACTTCGTGCGGTCCGCGAGTGACGCGCGGACGCTGGCCTATGTCCTCTACACGTCGGGTTCGACGGGCCGGCCCAAGGGCGTAGGCGTGCCGCACCGGACGGTGATGAACTTCTTCCGCGCGATGGATGCGCACGTCTCGCCGTGCCCGGGCACGTGGCTGGCGATGACGAGCATCTCCTTCGACATCTCCGTGCTGGAGCTGCTCTGGGCCTGGACGCGCGGCTTCCAGGTGGTGCTCGCGCCCACGGGCCTGGAGCCCGCGGCGTTCGCGGACCTGCTGGAGCGCCACGCCGTCACCCACTTCCAGTGCACTCCGTCGTACGCGCGTGCGCTCGTGGAGGAACCCCGGGCGTTGCAGGCGCTGGGCGGGCTGCGGCAGCTGCTCGTGGGCGGCGAAGCGCTTCCGGCGGGCCTGGCCTCGAAGCTGAGGGAGCACGTCCCTGCCCTGCTCAACATGTACGGTCCCACCGAGACGACGGTGTGGTCGTCCATGCATCGCGTGGAGACGGACACGGCCGGCACGGTGTCGCTGGGACGGCCGCTGGCGAACACGGGGCTGCACGTCCTGGATGACCGGCTGAGGCCGGTGCCGGTCGGTGTCCCCGGTGAGCTGTTCATCGGCGGTGAAGGCGTGGTGCGCGGCTACCTGGGCCGGCCGGACCTGACGGCCGAGCGCTTCGTGCCGGACGCGTTCCTCGAAGCGCCGGGCACGCGGATGTACCGCACGGGCGACCGGGTGCGCTGGAGCGCGGACGGGACGTTGGAGTTCCTGGGCCGCATCGATCACCAGGTGAAGCTGCGCGGCTTCCGCATCGAGCCGGGCGACATCGAAGCCGCGCTCCGCACGCACCCCGAGGTCCGCGAGGCCGTGGTCGACGTGCGCGACCAGCGCCTCGTGGCCTACGTCGTCCCGGCCACCGTGGATGCCGGCGCCCTGCGTGAACACCTGCGCTCCCGCCTCCCGGAGTACATGGTGCCCTCGGCCTTCGTCGGCCTGGACGCACTGCCCCTCACGCCCAACGGCAAGGTGGACCGCGGCGCCCTGCCCGCCCCCGCGGTGCCTGCCGCATCCGAGGACACGGTCCCGCTGACGCCGCTCCAGGAGCAGCTGGCCGCGCTGTTCCAGGACGTGCTGCACGTGGAGCGCGTGGGCGCGCACGATGACTTCTTCTCGCTCGGTGGGCATTCGCTGCTGGCCACCCAGCTCGTCACCCGCGTGAGCGCCCGGTTCGGCGTGGACCTGCCCGTGCGAGCGGTCTTCGACGCACCCACCGTGGCACGGCTCGCGGAGCGCATCGAAGCGCTTCCGTCCCGATACCCCGCCGCCCCCATCCCCAAGGTGTCCCGAGACGAGGCGCTGCCGCTGTCGTTCGCGCAGCAGCGCATGTGGTTCCTGAACCAGCTGGAGCCCGGTCAGGCCCTCTACAACATCCCCCTGGCCCTGCGGCTCTCCGGTTTCCTGGACGTGGACGTGCTGCGCCGCACGTTCGCGGAGCTCGTCCGCCGGCACGAACCCCTGCGCACCACCTTCGAGGAGCACGAGGGCCAGCCGCTCCAGCGCATCCACGCGCCGCCGTCGGACTGGTCCCTGCCGGTGGAGTCCCTGCCCGAAGGCGCCGGGCGAGACGCCATCCTGCAACAGCGCATGCGGGAGGACGCGACCCGGCCGTTCGATCTGGCCACCGGTCCGTTGCTGCGCACGAGGCTGCTCCGGCTGTCCCCGGACGAACACGTGCTGCTGCTGTGCATGCACCACATCGTCACGGACGGCTGGTCCCTGGGCGTGCTCGTGCACGAGGTGGGCAGCCTCTACCCGGCGCTCGCGGCGGGACGTCCGTCGCCGCTCCCGGCGCTGGAGGTGCAGGCCGCGGACTTCGCCGCATGGCAGCGCGAGCAGGAGGACTCCGAGACGGCCCGCGCCCGGATGGACGCGCTCAAGGAGTCCCTGAAGGACGTGCCCGTGCTCACCCTGCCCTCCGAGCAGGGACAGTCCGGGACCCGGTCGACGCGTGGGGGCAGCCATGTCTTCACGCTGCCCGAGTCCCTGGTGCGGTCGCTGGAGCAGGTGGGCCGCGACCGGGACGCCACGCTGTTCATGGTCCTGATGGCCGGGTACCAGGCCGTGCTGTCGCGCTACTCCGGGCAGGATGACTTCGCGGTGGGCACGCCGGTGGCCCACCGCACCCGGCCGGAGCTGGAGCCCCTCATCGGCGTGTTCCTCAACACGCTGGTCCTGCGCGCCCGCCTGGACGGGGCGCCCCGCTTCTCCGAGCTCCTGGACCGCGTGCGCGAGTCCTCCCTGGCCGCGTACGCGCACCAGGACGTGCCCTACGAGCGGCTCGTGGAGGCCGTGGCCCAGGCGCGCGGCGGTGAGCGCACTTCACTGTTCCAGGTGATGTTCGTGCTGCAGAACGCGCCGCTGTCCACGCCGGTCCTGCCCGGTGTCCGAGTGGAGCGGCTGCACACCTCGACGGAGACCGCGCGCTTCGACCTTCATCTCTCGCTCACCGCGAGCGACGGCGGCCTGGAGGGAACGCTCGAATACAGCCGGGACCTCTTCTCCGAGGCCGCGGCGGCGCGCTTCGCCACCCACTTCCAGGTGCTGCTGGAGGCCGTGGCCCGCGATGCGGCGACGCCCGTGCACCTGCTGCCGCTGATGGGAGACGCGGAGCAGCGGCTGCTGGCGGCTTGGAATGCCACCGGGCGCGACTACCCGCGGGAGGGCACGCTGCACGGGCTGGTGGAAGCGCAGGTGGCGCGGACTCCAGATGCCATCGCGGTGGACTTCGAGGGCGCGCGGCTGACGTACCGCGAGCTGGACGGCCGGGCCAATCAGCTCGCCCGTGCGCTGCGGGCGCGCGGCGTGGGACCGGAAGTGCGCGTGGGCATCTGCGCGGAGCGGTCCCTGGAGCTGGTGATCGCGCTGCTGGGCGTGCTCAAGGCGGGCGGCGCGTACGTGCCCATCGACCCCTCCGCGCCAGCGGAGCGGCGGACGTACCAGGTGGAGGACTCGGCGGTCGCGGTGGTGCTGACGCAGCAGCACCTGCGGCCGTTGCTGTCGGTCGGGAGCACGCCGGTGCTCTGCCTGGATTCGGACTGGCCCCAGGTGGCGAGCCTGTCGCCGGAGCCCGTGGAGTCGGGCGTGGGCGCCGAGCACCTGGCCTACGTCATCTACACGTCGGGCAGCACGGGGCGTCCGAAGGGCGCGATGAACACCCACGCGGGCATCCGCAACCGGCTGCTCTGGGTGCAGGACGCCTACGGGTTGGGGCCTCGCGACGTCGTGTTGCAGAAGACGCCGTTCAGCTTCGATGTCTCCGTCTGGGAGTTCTTCTGGCCGCTGATGACGGGAGCGCGGCTGGTGGTCGCGAGGCCAGGCGGGCATCAGGACGCCGCATACCTGGTGGACGTGATGGCGCGCGAAGGCATCACGACGGTGCACTTCGTGCCGTCCATGCTCCAGGTGTTCCTGGAGGAGCCGGGGCTGGAGCGCTGCACGGCGCTTCGCCGCGTCGTGTGCAGCGGTGAAGCGCTGCCGCTGGAGCTGAAGGACCGCTGCCTGGAGCGGCTGGGCGTCCTCCTCCACAACCTCTACGGCCCCACGGAGGCCGCGGTGGAAGTGACGGCCTGGACCTGCGAGCGCCATGACGGACGGCGCTCGGTGCCCATTGGCAGGCCGGTGGCGAACACGCGCATCCACGTCCTGGATGCGGCGTTGCAGCCGGTGCCGGTGGGCATCGCGGGAGAGCTCCACATCGGCGGCGTGCAGGTGGGCCGGGGGTACCTGGGCCGGCCCGCGCTGACGGCGGAGCGGTTCATCCCGGATCCGTACGGCCCGCCGGGCGCGAGGCTCTACCGCACGGGAGACCGGGCCCGAGTCCTCGCCGACGGCACCATCGAGTACCTGGGCCGCCTGGACTTCCAGGTGAAGCTGCGCGGCTTCCGCATCGAATTGGGCGAAGTGGAGTCGGCGCTGCGCCAGTGCGAAGGCGTGCGCGACACCGTGGTGGTGGTGCGCGAGGGCGCGCCCGGCGACCAGCGCCTGGTGGCCTACGTGGTGGGCCAGGGCGTGACGGCCGAGGCCTTGCGCGAAGCGCTGAAGGCGAAGCTGCCGGAGTACATGGTGCCCTCCGCCTTCGTGGTGCTGGGCGCGCTGCCGCTGTCCCCCAACGGGAAGGTGGACCGCAAGGCCCTGCCTGTTCCGGACGTGCATCCGGTCGCCGTGGCGCCTTCGAAGCCCCAGCGGATGACGCCCTTCCAGCAGCGGATCGCGGACCTGTTCCGCGACGTGCTGCGGGTGCCGAAGGTGGGCGTGCACGATGACTTCTTCGCCCTGGGTGGACACTCGCTGCTGGCCACGCGGCTGCTGTCCCGCGTGCGCTCCACGTTCCAGGTGGAGCTGCCCCTGCGGGGCATCTTCGACGGAGCCACCGTCGCGGAGGTCACCGAGCAGGTGGAGGCCCAGCTCCTCTCGCGCAAGGACCTTCCGCGCGTGCCCGCGATCCGCAAGGTGCCTCGCGACGGTGGACAGGTCCTGTCCTTCGCGCAGCAGCGGCTGTGGGTGATGGAACAGCTGCAACCCGGCGCCACGCCCTACGTCCTGCTTGGGGCCGTGCGACTGGAAGGCGCACTGGACGTGGAGTCCCTGCGCCGCGCGCTGGAGTTCCTCGTCGAGCGCCACGAAGCGCTTCGCACCACGCTCGCGCTGAAGGGCCGCGACCCTGTCCAGGACATCCACCCCACGCCGGTCTGGGCGCTGCCCGTGACGGACCTGGGCGACCTGCCGGACCCTGAATCCGCGGTCCAGCGACTGGCACGCGAGGAGGCAGGCCGGCCCTTCGACCTGGGCACGGGGCCGCTGCTGCGTACGCGCCTGCTGCGGCTGACGTCCACGCAGCACGTGCTGCTCCTGGGCATGCACCACGTCGTCTCCGACGGCTGGTCCCTGGGCGTGATGGTGCGCGAGGTGGCCACGGCCTACGCGGCCTTCGCTTCCGGCAAGGCCCCGGTGCTGCCGGAGCTGCCCGTGCAGTACGCAGACTTCGCGGCCTGGCAGCGCGGCTGGCTCCAGGGCGAAGTGCTCGCGGACGAAGTGGCGTGGTGGAAGGAGCAGCTCGCCGGTGCGCCCCGGGTCCTGGAGCTGCCCACCGACAAGCCTCGGCCCACGACGCGCTCCCCGCACGGCGCGCTGATGCCCGTGCACGTGCCTCGCGACCTGGCGGACCGGTTGGCGGGGCTCGCCCGGCGCGAGGGCGCCACGCCGTTCATGGCCCTGCTGACCGTGTGGCAGGTGCTGCTGTCCCGCTACAGCCGGCAGGAGGACCTGCTCGTCGGCGCTCCCATCGCGGGCCGCACCCATGGCGACGTGGAGGGGCTGGTCGGCTTCTTCGTCAACACGCTGGTGCTGCGCGCGCGCATCCATCCGGAGGCGTCCTTCCGCACGCTGCTGGGACAGGTGCGGGACACGACGCTCGCGGCCTATGAGCACCAGGACCTTCCGTTCGAGAAGCTGGTGGAGGAGCTCCAGGTGCCGCGCGACCTGGGCCGCACGCCGCTGGTGCAGGCGGTCTTCGCGCTCCAGAACGCTCCGGCCGAGGCGTTCGATGCGCCGGGGCTGAGGATGGAGCCGCTGGAGGTGGACGCGGGCACGGCGCACTTCGACCTGAGCCTGCTGCTCACGGAGACGCCGGACGGACTGCGCGGCTCCATCGAGTACAGCACCGACCTCTTCGAACGCGACACCGTGGCCCGGATCGCCGGCCACCTGCTCGTGATGCTGGAGGCTGCTGTCGCCGGGCCGGACGTGCCCCTCTCACGGCTGCCGTGGCTCACGCCGGAGGAGCGCCAGCAGGTGCTCGTCGCGTGGAACGACACCGCCCTTCCCTATCCCTCCGATAGCACGCTCGCGGAGCGCTTCGCGCGGCAGGCCTCGCTGCGTCCGGACGCCATCGCGGTGGAGGACGGGGATGAACGGCTGACGTACGCGCAGCTGGATGCGCGGGCCAACCAGCTCGCGCATGTCCTGCGGGCCCGGGGCGTGGGGCCGGACGTGCGGGTGGCGCTGTGCCTGGAGCGCTCCGTGGGCTTCGTCGTCACGGTGCTCGGCATCGTCAAGGCTGGCGGCGCGTACGTGCCGCTGGACGCGTCGTATCCCGCGCAGCGGCTGAGCTTCATGCTGGAGGATGCGCGGCCGCACCTGCTCGTCACTACGCGCGAGCTGCGCGGCCGGCTGCACCTGCCCGACGCGTCCCTGCCGTGCCTGTTCCTGGAGGAGCTGTCACTGGCCGGCGAGCCCGTCACCGCGCCGGAGACCGGTGTGGGGCCGCGCAACCTGGCCTACGTCATCTTCACCTCTGGCAGCGGCGGCCGCCCCAAGGGCGTGGGCGTCGAGCATCGCGGCCTGCTGCGAGTGCTGCATGCGGCGCCATACCTGCACTACGGGGCGCGCGACACGGTGCTGCTCTTCGCGCCCGTGTCCTTCGACGGCTCCGTGTTGGAGCTGTGGATGCCGCTGGTGCATGGCAGCCGGCTCGTCATCTTCCCGGGCCACGTGCCCGCGGGTGACATGGACACGCTGGCCCGAGTGGTGGAGCGCCACGGCGTCACCTTCATCCACCAGCCCTCCGGTCTCTTCTCGCAGTTGATGGAGCACCGGCCGGACATCCTCGGGCGGCTGCGCGAACTGCACACGGGCGGCGACATCGTCTCCGCGCCGCACGTGCGCCGCGCGGTGGAGTCGCTGGGCATCCCCTTCACCAACGGCTACGGCCCCTCTGAATGCTCCATTGTCGCCACCGCCTTCACGGTGGAGCGGCCGGACCAGGTGGGTACGTCGGTGTCCATCGGCGCGCCGCTCGCCAACACGTCCGTGTACGTGCTGGACGCGAAGCTGAACCCGGTGCCCGTGGGCGTGCCGGGCGAGCTGTTCCTCGGCGGTGACGGCGTGGGCCGGGGCTACGTGTCGCGGCCGGACCTCACGGCGGAGCGCTTCGTCCCGGATGCCTACGGCACGACGCCGGGCGCGCGGCTGTACCGCACGGGAGACATGGGCCGCTGGCGCGCGGACGGCACGCTGGAGTTCCTGGGCCGCATCGACACGCAGGTGAAGGTGCGTGGCTTCCGCATCGAGTTGGCGGAGGTGGAGGCCGCCCTGCGCGACCTGACCGCGGTGCAGGACGCCGCGGTGGTGGTGCGCGAGGACGTGCCCGGGGACAAGCGGCTCGTGGCCTACGCGATGCCTGGACCGGGGCACGTGCTGGAGGCCTCGGCGCTGCGCGCGGCGCTGCGGCAGCGGCTGCCGGAGTACATGGTGCCGTCGGTGTTCGTGATGCTGGACACCCTGCCCCTGAACCCCAGCGGCAAGGTGGACCGCAAGGCGCTGCCCGCGCCGGACGCCGCGTCCACCGGACGTCAGGGCCGCTTCGTGGAGCCCACGCACCCGCTGGAGCAGCGCCTGGCGCCCGTCTTCGCTCGCGAGCTGGGCACGGACCGCGTGAGCGCGCAGGACCACTTCTTCGAGGACCTGGGCGCCACGTCGCTGACCGTGGTGCGGCTGGCCGCGCGCCTGCGCGAGGAGCTCCAGCGCGAGGTGCCCGTGGTGTGGCTGTTCGAGCACCCCACGCTCGAAGGGTTCGTCCAGCGGCTGGAGCGTGAGTCGCAGGGGCCGGGCACCGCACCGACGCCCGTGTCTCAAGCGCCCGGTCACCGTCCGCGCGAGGCACCGAAGGCCGGCGCGTCCGGCTCCATCGCCATCATCGGCATGGCGGGCCGCTTCCCCGGCGCGATGACGGTGGCGGAGTTCTGGCGCAACCTGCGCGGAGGCGTGGAGTCCATCACGCGCTTCTCACCGGAGGAGCTGGAGCACCTGTCCCTCCTGCCGGAGGGGCTGGAGCTTTGGCACCAGCCGGCCTTCGTCCCGGCCGCGGGCGTCATCGACGGCGCGGACCGGTTCGACCACGCGTTCTTCGACATGTCGCTGCGTGAGGCGCAGTTCACGGATCCGCAGCAGCGGCTCTTCCTCCAGACAGCGTGGGCCGCGCTGGAGGACGCGGGCATCGACCCGGAGCGCTTCCCCGGCGCCATCTCGCTGTACGCGGGCGCCACGGGCTCCGGGTACACGGACGCGGTCCGGCAGGCGATGCCGCTGGACGCGGCGTCGTACATGGAGCTGCACGGCACCGCCACGCACGAGAGCCTGGCGACGAAGGCGTCCTTCAAGCTGGGGCTCACGGGCGAAAGCGTGCTGCTCTACACCGCGTGCTCCACGGGTCTGGTGGCCGTGCACCTGGCCAGCCAGAGCCTGCGGACGGGCCAGTCCGACGTGGCGCTCGCGGGCGCGATGCGGCTGTCGCTGCCGCAGCGCACGGGCTACGTGCACGAGGAGGGGCTCATCTTCTCCCCGGACGGCCACTGCCGCGCGTTCGACGCGAAGGCGGGGGGCACGCTGTCCGGCAACGGCGTGGGCTCGGTGGTGCTCAAGCGCCTTGAGGACGCGGTGCGGGATGGGGACGCCATCTACGCCGTCATCCGGGGCTCGGCGCTGAACAACGACGGCCGGAACAAGTCCGGCTTCACCGCGCCCAGCGTGCAGGGACAGGCGGCGGTGGTGTCCCAGGCCCTGGCCAACGCGGGCGTGGCACCGGAGGCCGTGGGCTACGTGGAGACCCACGGCACCGCGACGCCGCTGGGCGACCCGATTGAAGTGGCGGCCCTCACGCGCGCGTACGGCCTGGGCGCGGAGCACCGGGGAAGCATCGCGCTGGCGTCGCTGAAGACGAACGTGGGCCACCTGGACACGGTCGCGGGCCTGGCGGGCCTGATGAAGGCCGCGCTGTCGCTGCACCATGGAGAGATTCCCCCCAGCCTCCACTTCGAGAAGCCCAACCCGCAGATCGACTTCGACGCGGGGCCGTTCTTCGTCAACACCACCCTGAGGCCGTGGCCTCGGGGTGAGACGCCCCGCTTCGCCGCGGTCAGCTCCTTCGGCATTGGCGGTACCAACGCGCACGCGGTCCTCGAGGAGGCCCCCCTGCGGCGGAGTGGTGCCACCTCGCGGTCCCATCAGCTCGTCCTGCTGTCCGCGCGTTCGCCGGAGGCGTTGCAGGCGGCGGCGCGGCAGCTCGATGCGCACATGGCGGAGGACGTGGATGCGCAGGCGCTGGCGGACCTGGCGTTCACGCACGCCGTAGGCCGCAAGGCGTTCGAGTACCGCCACGCGCTGGTGGTGAAGGACGCGGCGGACCTGGTGTGGCAGCTGCGCAAGCCAGTGGCCGCGGTGAAGACCGAGAAGCGCGCGCCCCGGGTGGCGTTCGTGTTCTCCGGCCAGGGAGCGCAGCGGGTCGCGATGGGACGCGAGCTGGCGGAGGCGTCGCCCCGGCTCCGCGCGCACCTGGACGAGTGCCTCGCGTTGTTGGAGGCGCCGCTGCGGGAGCGCGTGTCGCGGCTGCTGTCGCCCGAGGCCGGTTCGGAGGCGGAGGCCACGGCGGCTTTGGCGGACACGCGCGTGGCGCTGCCTGCGTTGTTCAGCGTGCAGGTGTCGCTGGCGCGGCTGTGGCAGGACCTGGGCGTGACGCCGTACGCGGTGCTGGGGCACAGCTTCGGTGAGTACGCGGCGGCGTGTGTCGCGGGCGTGCTGTCCCTGGAGGACGCGATGCGCCTCACGGTGGCGCGCGGTGAGCTGATGCACCGCATGCCGCCGGGCGCGATGCTCGCGGTGGCGCTGCCCGTGGCTCGGGTCCAGCCGCTGCTGTCGGGCCGGCTGGAGCTGGCGGCGATGAACACGCCGGACCGCTGCGTGGTGTCCGGCCCGGTGGAGGAAGTGGAGCGGCTGGAGGCCCAGCTGAAGGCCCAGAAGGCCGGAGCGGTGCGCATGCCCGCGCCGCACGCGTTCCACTCGGTGGACGTGGAGCCGTTGATGCCGGAGTTGGCGCGCGTGGTGGGCACGCTGCGCCGGTCAGAGCCGGCGGTGCGCTACGTGTCCAGCCTCACGGGGACGGTGGCGCAGCCCGGGCAGCTGGCGGACCCGCGCTACTGGACCGAGCAGATGCGCAAGCCCGTGCACTTCACCCGCGCGGTGGAGACGCTGCAGGAGGAAGGCTGCGCGGTGCTGTTGGAGGTGGGCCCCGGTCAGGACGTGACGCCGCTGGTGCGCGCGAACCTGATGGGGGTGGAGAGCGGCGCGCCTCGCGTCCGAGGCCTGCCGTCGCTGCGGTCGGGCGGGAAGACGACGGATCAGATGGGTTGGCTCCAGACCGTGGGCGAGCTGTGGACCGCGGGCGTCCCCGTGGACTGGAGCGCGTTCTACGCGCACGAGCAGCGCCTGCGGCTGCACCTGCCCACGTACGTCTTCCAGGAGAAGACCGTCTGGGTGGAGCAGAAGGCGCAAGGCCGCGTCACCGTGAAGGCCGTGGAGGCCGCTGCCCTCCCCGCTTCGACCGCGAACGAAATCGCGCGTTCGGCGCCGGTCGCGGAATCGGCCATCCTCGAAGCATCCCCCGAGGCTCCTTCCGCGCCCGCTCAGCCCGCGCGTGACGATGCCCCGCGTGGCGAGGTGGAGGAACGCGTGGCCGCGCTGTGGCGCGCGCGCCTGGGCCTGGAGTTCGTGGGCCGCCATGACGACTTCCTGGAGATTGGCGGCAACTCACTGACGGCCGCGCAGCTGCTCAACCAGGTGCGCGATGCGTTCGGCGTGAACCTGCCGCTCGCGGCCCTCTTCGAAGCCCCCACCGTCGCGGGCATCGCGGAGCGCCTGGTGCCCCTGCTGCGTCAGGCGCCGCAGGCCGTCGTCTCCGCGGAACTCCCGCTGGTGCCGCTCGCACGCACCGGCGAGCTGCCGCTGTCCTTCGTGCAGGAGCGCGTCTGGCGCCTGGAGCAGCACCTGCCCGGTCAGTCCGCGTACAACATCCCGTTCGTCCTGCGGCTCGAAGGCGACCTGAACGCGGACGTGATGGAGCGCGGCATCCAGGAGATCGTCCAGCGCCACGAAGCGCTGCGCACGACCTACGACGCCGTGGACGGCCGCCCCGTGCAGCGCTTCCACGCGCACATGCGCGTCCCGCTCACCCGCGTGGAGCTGAGCGGCCCGCTGGAGACGCGCGAACCCGAGGCCCTGCGGCTCGCCCGCGAGGACGCCGCGAAGCCGTACGACCTGGTCCACGGTCCCGTGTTGCGCACCACGCTCGTGCGCGTGGACACGCGGCTGCACCTGCTCCTGTGCGGCATCCACCACATCGTCAGCGACACGCTGTCCATCACGCTGTTCGTCCATGAGCTGGGCCAGCTCTACGACGCCTTCCTCCAGGGGCGTCCGTCCCCCCTGCCCCCGCTGCCCGTGCAGTACGCGGACTTCGGCGCGTGGCAGCGCAACAGCATCGCGGGCGGCCACCTGCCCGAACAGGACCAGGGCTGGCGGCAGCGGCTGGCCGGCATGCCGCGCAAGCTGGACCTGCCCACCGACCGCCCGCGCCCCACCGCAAGCCCGCTCACCTCCGAGCGCATGACGGTCGAGTTCCCGCCCACGCTCGCCCACGAGCTGGTGGCCTTCGCGCGCCGCGAGGGCTTCACCGGCTACATGACGGTGCTCGCCGCGTGGCAGACGCTGCTGCACCGCTACAGCGGCCAGACGGACGTCGTCGTTGGAACGCCCATCGCGAACCGCACGCGGCCGGAGCTGCTGCCGCTCATCGGCTACGTGGCGCACTCGGCGGCGTTCCGGACGCGCTTCACCGAAGGCCTCACGTTCCGCGAGCTGCTGGCCCAGGTGCGTGACGAGGTCGCCGACGCGCAGACGCGTCCGGACGTGCCCTTCGAGTACCTGGTGGAAGCGCTCATCCCGGGCCATGACATCGGCCGCGGCCGACTGACGGACTCCGTGTTCGTCTACCACACGGGTGCGGCCGCGGGCGCGGGGACGCTGAACCTGACGGGCCTGCGTGGTTCGCTGGTGGAGGTGCCGGGCACGCCCGTGCAGTGGGGCGCCACGCTGGCGGACCTCACGCTCCTGCTCTCCGAAGCCCCCGGCCGAGTCCACGGCGTCCTGGAGTACGCGACGGAGCTGTTCGACGCCGCCACCGTGGAGCGGCTGATGGAGCACTTCCAGGTGTTGCTCGGCGCTGCGCTCGCCCGGCCTGAGACGCCTGTCTCCCAGCTGCCGCTGATCACGGAGGCCGAGCGCCGCGCCTGGCCCGCGCCCCATGCCTCGCCGGGCTTCACCTCCGTGCCGGCCCTGCTGGCGGAGCGGCGTGCACGCCACGCGGACGCCATCGCCGTCTCGCGCGGGGATGCGCACTGGACCTGGGCCGAGCTGGGCGCCCGGGCGGATGCCCTGGCCGCGAGGCTGAAGTCCCTGGGCGTGACGGCCGGGACTCCGGTGGCCGTGTGCCTGCGCTCGTCGCCGGAGAAGCTGGCCGCGCTGTGGGGCGTGCTGGCCGCCGGTGGCGCGGGCATCGCGCTGGGCCCGGCGGACCTGACGCAGTTGCCCGTCTACGCGCCGGAAGGCGCCCGCGTGCCGGTGCTGGTCACCACGCGCGCGCTGGTGGCGTCCGTGCGCGTGGAGGCTTCGCGCGTCGTGTACGTGGAGGACGTGGACGCGTCGGGTGCTCCCCTCCGTGCAGGCGTGGACGCGCACGCGCTGGCGTGGCTGCTGCCCACGGGCTCCGGTCAGCCTGCCTGGGCGCTGGGCCACCGCGAGCTGTCGGAGTTCTTCACCGGCCTGGACGCGCGGCTGTCCCCGCCGGATGGCGGCGCATGGCTGTCCGCGAGCGAGGCCTCCGCGGACCGTCCGGAGCTGGAGGCCCTGTGGGCGCTCACGCGAGGACTGCGCGTGGTGTACCCGCCGGAGCGCATCACCGCGCGTCTGGTGAGCCTGGGCGGCGGCGGGCCTCGCGCGAAGGCGATGGACCTGAGCCTCATCTACTTCGCCAACGATGAGGACTCGCTCCAGGGGCCCAAGTACGAGCTGTTGATGGAGGGCGCGAAGTTCGCGGACGCGAACGGGTTCTCCGCGGTGTGGACGCCTGAGCGGCACTTCCATTCGTTCGGCGGCCTGTACCCGCAGCCCGCGGTGATCTCCGCCGCGGTCGCGGCTGTCACGAAGCACCTGCACGTGCGCTCCGGCAGCGTGGTGCTGCCGCTGCATGATCCGCTCATCATCGCGGAGCAGTGGTCCGTGGTGGACAACGTCTCGCAAGGCCGAGTGGGTCTGTCCGTGGCCACGGGCTGGCACACGCAGGACTTCACCTTCGCACCGGCGAACTTCGAGAAGCGCCGCGACATCCTCCTGGAGAAGCTGGCCACGCTGCGCGCCCTGTGGCGCGGCGAGCGCTTCAAGCGCCCCGGCGGCGCGGGCACCATGGTGGAAGGAGCGCTGCGCCCGAAGCCCGTGCAGAAGGAGCTGCCGGTGTGGCTCACCGCCACGTCCAACCCGGAGACCTTCCGCATGGCGGGTGAGCTGGGCGCGGGCGTGCTCACGGGCCTGCTGTCGCACTCGCTGGAGGAGCTGAAGCCGAAGGTGGCCCTGTACCGCGAGGCGTGGCGCCGCAACGGCCACCCCGGCCGGGGCCATATCACCTGCATGCTGCACACGTACCTGGGCGACGAGGACCAGGAAGTGCTGCGCCTCGTGCGCAAGCCGCTGCTCGCGTACTTCCGCAGCTCGGTGGACATCCTCACGTCGCTGCTGCTCACCCAGGGCTACCAGGGCGACATCCAGAAGCTGTCCCCGGAGGACATCGACGCGCTGCTGGAGCACACCTTCGAGAACCACGCCAAGACGACGGGCCTCGTGGGCACGGTGGACGGCGCGGTGAAGCGGCTGCGCGACGTGCGCGCGGCGGACGTGGACGAGGTGGCGGCGCTCATCGACTTCGGCCTGGATACGCCGGTGGTGCTGGAGGGCCTGCGCCGGCTGGCCGTGGTGCGCGAGCGCATGGACGCGGAGGCCACCGCCCGCCAGGAGCAGGTGCTGGTGGAGGCCGAGGCGGGCGTGGAGGGCCTGCTGGAGCTGGCACGCCAGTCCGGCGCGGTGCTGCTGCACACGTCGGCGCGGCTGGCGCGTTCGCTAAGCGAGCTGCCCGGAGCGCGTGAGTCGCTGTCCCGCGTGGGCGCGCTGGTGTTGGAAGGCGCGTCGGTGGAGCTGGGCGCGGCGCTGCACCGGGCCGCGGGCGTGGAGGTGTGGCTGTCCGGTGACGCCCAGGAAGGCGCGCTGCTGCCGCGCACACTGGGAGAACGCATCCCCGCGAACCTCCAGGCCTGGGTGCTGGACGCGGCCGGTCAGCCCGTGCCCGCGGGTGTGGTGGGTGAGCTGGCCCTCGCGGGCGCGGGGCTCCCCTCCGCGCTGTGGCGTGCGAGCGACGACGACCGCCGCCTGGTGCCGCACCCCCGAGAGGCCGCGGCGCGGCTGTACCGCACCGGCCGCCATGCCCGGTTGCGCGCGGATGGCCGCGTGGAGCCCGTGGCGTCACCGTCCCGCCTCCCCCCTCCGCCCGTGGCGCGTCCCGCCGCCGTGGAAGCGCCGCGTCCCGCCGTGGCGCCCGTCGCCGCGCGCCCCGCCGCTCCGGTCGTGAACGAGGGCCCGCCGCCCATTCCGCGCGTGGGCCGCGACCGGCCGCTGCCCCTGTCCTTCGCGCAGCAGCGCCTCTGGTACCTCCAGCAGCTGGAGCCCGGCAGCGGCGCGTACAACAACCCGTCGCTCTTCCGCCTCGTCGGGGAGCTGGACGTGGACGCGCTCCAGGCCGCGCTGGATGCGCTGGTGGCGCGGCATGAAGTGCTGCGCACCACGTACGCGCTGGAGGGCGACCGCGCGGTGCAGGTCATCCACCCGCCGCGCGGCCTGCCGCTCCCGCGCCGCGACGTGGAGGGCGACACGCCGGAGGCCCGCGAAGCGGAGATGCAGCGCTTCTGCAGGGCCTACGCGCTGTTGCCCTTCGACCTGGAGCAGTCCGTGCTGCGCGCGACGCTGCTGCGCCTGGAGCCTCAGGTGCACGTGCTGGCGATCGTCTTCCACCACGCCGTGTCCGACGCGTGGTGCAACATGGTCGTCGCGCACGAGCTGACGGCGAACTACGCCGCGTTCCACTCGGGCCAGCTGTCGCCCCTGACGGAGCTGCCGGTGCAGTACGCGGACTACGCCGTGTGGCAGCGCGCCTGGCTGGACGGCGGCGTGATGGAGGCGCAGCTCGGCTGGTGGAAGCAGCAGCTGACCGGGGCGCCCGTGCTGGAGCTGCCCACGGACCGGCCGCGTCCCGCCCTCCAGTCCTTCGAGGGCGCGCGGTACCGCTTCGCGTTCCCCGCCGAGGTGTCCGCGCCGCTGCTGGCGCTGGGCCGCCGCAACGGCGCCACGTCGTTCATGGTGATGATGGCGCTCTTCCAGACGCTGCTGTCGCGCTACTCGGGGCAGGACGACTTCGTGGTCGGCACGCCCATCGCGGGCCGCACGCGCCCGGAGGTCGAATGGCTGCTGGGCTGCTTCATCAACACCCTGCCCTTCCGTTCGAAGCTGTCCGGCCAGCCGTCCTTCGTGGAGCTGCTGGGCCGCGTGCGCACCCAGGCCCTGGAGGCCTACGCGCGCCAGGATGCTCCGTTCGAGCGGGTCCTGGAGACACTCGAGCTCCCCCGTGACCTGAGCCGCACGCCGGTCTTCCAGGCCGTCCTCAACGTGATCAACACGCCGGAGGCAAAGGGCCAGCTGCCGTCGCTGGCGCTGAGTCAGGTGGAGGTCCCCACCGACACGGCCAAGTTCGACCTGTCCCTGGAGGTGCTGGAGAGCCGCACGGGCATCGCCTGCCATCTGGAGTACGCCACCGCCCTCTTCGACGCGGCCACCGTCGAGCGCATGGCGGAGCACCTGGTGGTGCTCGCGAGGGAGATCATCGCGGCGCCGGAAGCCCCGCTCGCGAAGCTGTCGCTGCTCACTCCGTCCGCGCGTGAGCAGGTGCTGCGAGGATGGAACGACACGCACGTGGACTTCCCCGCTGGTGCCACGCTCCAGCACCTCTTCGAGTCCCAGGCCGACCGCACGCCGGACGCCTTCGCGATCCAGTTCGAGGACCAGCGCCTCACGTACGCGCAGCTCGAAGCCCGGGCCAACCAGCTCGCGCATGACCTGCGTGCGCACGGCGCGGGTCCGGAGACCCTGGTGGGCGTCTGCATGGAGCGCTCGCTGGAGATGGTGGTCGCCCTGCTGGGCGTCCTGAAGTCCGGCGCGGCTTACGTCCCGTTGGATCCGGCCACGCCCGCGGAACGGCTCGCCGGGATGTTGGAGGACACCGCCGCGCCCGTGCTCCTCGTGCAGGAGCGCTTCCGCGCCGCGCTGCCTCCCCGGACTGCGCATGTCATCGCGCTCGACACCCAGTGGGAGGCCATCGCGCGCGAGCCTACCGTCCGGCCTTCGCCGCTTGCCGGTGAGGACTCGCTCGCCTACGTCATCTTCACGTCGGGCAGCACGGGCCGTCCCAAGGGCGCGATGAACGCGCACGCGGGCGTCGTCAACCGCCTGCGCTGGATGCAGGGCCGCTACGGCCTGACGCCGTCGGACACGGTGCTTCAGAAGACGCCGTTCAGCTTCGACGTGTCCGTCTGGGAGTTCTTCTGGCCCCTGATGACGGGCGCGAGGCTGGTGCTCGCGCGGCCCGGCGGACATCAGGAGCCGGACTATCTGGTCGCACTCATGGCGCGCGAGGGCGTGACGACCACGCACTTCGTGCCGTCCATGCTGCGCGCCTTCGTGGAGGAGCCCGGCCTGGAGCCCCTGCCGCGCCTGCGCCAGCTGATGTGCAGCGGCGAAGCCCTGCCCGCGGACCTGGTGCTCCGTGCCCAGGCGCGCCTGCCGCACACCACGCTGCACAACCTCTACGGCCCCACCGAGGCCGCCGTGGACGTGACGTCCTGGGAGTGCCCGCGCGACGAACCCCTGCGAGTCGTGCCCATCGGCAGGCCCGTGGCCAACACGCGCATGCACGTGCTGGATGCCCACGGCCAACCGGTGCCCGTAGGCATCCCGGGCGAGCTGTTCATCGGTGGCGTGCAGGTGGGCCGGGGCTACTGGCGCCGCCCTGCCCTCACCGCCGAGCGCTTCATCCCCGACGCCTTCAGCGACACGCCCGGTGCGCGCCTGTACCGCACGGGCGACATCGCCCGGTGGCGCACGGACGGCACGCTGGAGTACCTGGGCCGCGCCGACTTCCAGGTGAAGCTGCGAGGCTTCCGCATCGAGTTGGGCGACATCGAAGCCGCGCTGCTCACCCATCCGGACGTCCGGGAGGCCGTGGCCGTGGTGCGCGAGGACGCGCCCGGTGTGCGGCGCCTGGTCGCCTATGTCGTCTCGGGCGCGGACCTGGAGCTGGCCTCGCTGCGGACCCTCTTGTCGCGGCGGCTGCCGGAGTACATGGTGCCCGCGATCTTCATCCCGTTGCCGGCGCTGCCGCTGACGTCCAGCGGCAAGGTGGATCGCAAGGCCCTGCCCACGCCGGAGGTCCAGCGCGCCGCGACGCGGGAGTACGCCGCGCCCCGCACGGCAACGGAGCGGACGCTTTCAGAGGTCCTGGCCCAGGTGCTGCGCGTCGAACGCGTGGGGCTCGATGACAACTTCTTCGAGCTGGGCGGCGACTCCATCATCAGCCTCCAGGCCGTCGCCAGGGCCCGGCAGGCCGGCATCCAGCTGTCCGTCCGCGATCTGTTCCAACACCCGACGCTGGCGGCCCTGGCCTCCGTGGCTCGCGTCAGCGGTGGCCGCCTCGCGGAACAGGGACCGGTGGTGGGCGAGGTGCCGCTCACGCCCATCCAGCGCCAACTGCTGGAGCGCGACCCCACTCACGCCCATCACTTCAACCAGGTGCTGCTGCTCCAGGTGCGCCAGCCGTTGAAGGCGGCATGGGTGGAAGAGGCGCTCCAGACCCTGGTGGTCCACCACGACGCCCTGCGCATGCGCTTCGTGCGCGAGGACGGCGGCGCCTGGCGCCAGCAGAACGCCGCGCCCGACGAGGCCCGGGTCTCCCTGCTCCAGATTGACCTGTCCGAACTGCCCGAGGACATGCGCTCGGCACGGCTGGAGGAGGAGGCCGAGCGCCTCCAGGCCTCGTTCGACCTGTCCCGGCCGCCCCTGCTGCGCGCCGCGCTCTTCCACTTCGGCGCCGGCCAGGAACAGCGCCTGTTGCTGGTCCTCCACCACCTGGTGGTGGACGGCGTGTCCTTGCGTGTGCTCGTCGAGGACCTGGAGACCACCTACCTGAGGCTGCGCACGGGCCAGTCCCCCGCGCTTCCCGCGAAGACGACCTCCTTCCTGGCCTGGGCCCGCAGGCTGGAAGCCCACGCCCTGTCCGACGCCCTGCATGCGCAGACGGCCCTCTGGCTCGACGAGGCCCGCAGGAACGTGGCCCCGTTGCCCACCGATGGCTCCGGGCCCGGCACCGAGGGTTCGCACCGCACCATGTCCGTGCGGCTGGAAGCGGAGCAGACCCGGCTGCTGCTCGAAGAGACGCCGGAGGCCTGGCGGGCGCGGATCAACGACATCCTGCTGACGGCCCTGGCCCTGGCCCTGCGCGAATGGACGGGCCAGTCGCGCCTGCTCATCGACCTGGAGGGCCATGGTCGCGAGGCGCTCTTCGCGGACGCGGACGTGTCCCGCACCGTGGGGTGGTTCACGTCGCTGACGCCGGCCCTGCTCCAGTTGCCGGAGGGTGGCTCGGCCGGAGACTGCCTGCGCGCGGTGCGCGATTCGCTGTCCACCTGGCCCGACCGCGGCATCGGCTACGGCCTCCTGAGGTTCATGGGGCCCGCGGAGCTCCGGCAGCGGCTCGCGACCCTGCCGTCCGCGCAGGTGGTCTTCAATGGCCTGAGCCAGCGGGACGGTTCCCTCGGCGCCAGCACCCTCTTCGCCCCGGGCACCGAGCCCACCGGCATGACGGTGTCGCCCGAGGCCCTTCACGCGCACGCGCTGTCCGTCAGCGGCTACGTCGTGGACGGACAGCTGCGGATGGACTTCGGCTTCAGCCATGAGTGGCATCACGCCGCCACCATCGAAGCCCTGGCCCAAGGCTTCACGCGCGCGCTGCGCGAGCTCATCGCCCAGCGACACTCGGAGGACGCGCGCAGGCGGACGCCGAGCGACTTCCCGCTGGCGCGTCTGTCCCAGACCTCGCTGGACGCAGTGCTCGCGGCGCAGGGCCCCACGGTGGAGGACCTGTTCCCGCTCTCCGCGCTCCAGGAGGGCATGCTCTTCCACGCGCTGAATGATCCGGAGGCGGGCTTCTACTTCGAGCAGACCGCGTGGTCGGTCCACTCGGATGTGGACCTCGCGCTGTTCCAGCGGACGTGGCAGGCGGCGGTGGACCGCAACCCCATCCTGCGCACGGCCTTCGTGTGGAAGGACCTGGAGGCGCCGCTGCAGGTGGTGCATTCACACGCGGTGCTGCCGTTCGAAGCGCATGACTGGCGCCACCTGTCGGAGCCGGAGCAGCAGGCCGGACTGGAGCGGCTGATCGCGGAGGACCGCGCGCGCGGCTTCGACGTGTCGCGTGCGCCCCTGTCGCGCATGACGGCGGTGCGGCTGGGAGACGCGCGGTGGCGCTTCGTCTGGAGCCACCATCACCTGCTGTTCGACGGCTGGAGCCTGGGCCTGTTCTTCCAGGAGGTCTTCGCCATCTACGACGCGCTGACCGCCGGGACACCGCTGCCCGCCGCCGGGCGTCCGCCGTTCCGCGACTACATCGCGTGGCTGGGCCAGCGCGACGTCGCGGAGGACGAACGCTTCTGGCGCGGCCAGCTGGGAGGCCTGTCATCGCCCACGCCCCTGCCGGCCATGCGTCCTCCGTCCGCGCACCCCGATGGCACGGTGAATCAGCCCAACCGGGTGCTGACGCTTCCGGAGGAACGCACCACGGCGCTGGAGGGCTTCGCCCGGCAGCACCGGCTCACGGTCAACACGCTGACGCAAGCGGCCTGGGCCCTGGTGCTCGCACGCCATGCGGACACGCGCGATGTGCTCTTCGGCACCACGTTCGCGGGCCGGCCGCCGGAACTCGCGGGCTCGGAGGAGATGCTGGGCCTGCTCATCAGCACGCTGCCGGTCCGCGTCGCGATCCCCGACGAGGACGCGCCCGTGCTGTCGTGGCTCCAGTCCCTCCAGGCGAAGCTGTTGGACATCCAGCAGCACCAGCACACGCCGCTGGTCGCCGCGCACGGCTGGAGCGACATCCCCCGAGGCCTGCCGCTCTTCCAGTCGCTGCTCGTCTTCGAGAACGTCCCCCTCGATGAATCGGTGCTGCGCCGCTCCACCGCGCTGGATCTGCGCGACTTCGTCATCGGCGAGAGCACGAACTACCCGCTGTCGGCCACGGTGTACCCGGGCCGTGAGCTCCAACTGCACCTGGCCTACGACGAGAACCGCTTCGACGCGGACGCCATGCAGCGCGTGCTGGGCCAGTGGAGTCAGGCGCTGGAGTCCCTCATCCAACCTGGGGCCCGGCTGACGGACGTGTCCCTCCTCCCGGCCGAGGACCGCGCCTGGCTGCTGCGCACCGGCACCGGCGACGTCGTGGACTTCGAGCGCGACGCCACCGTGCACGCGCGCTTCGAACGGCAGGCCGCCGCGACGCCGGACGCGGACGCCCTGGTGTTCGAGGAAACGACGCTGTCCTTCCGGCAGCTCAACGCGCGAGCCAACCGGCTCGCCTGGCACCTGCGGTCGCTGGGTGTGGGCCCCGAAGTCACGGTGGGCCTGTGCCTGGAGCGGTCGGTGGAGGCCGTCGTCGCGCTGCTGGCGGTGCTCAAGGCAGGCGGCGCCTTCGTGCCGCTGGACCCCAAGGCTCCGGCCGCGCGCAAGTCGTTCGTCCTCAAGGACAGTGGCGCGAGCGTGCTGGTGACGACGCGGGCGCTGCAAGAAGCATGGAACCCGGAGGTGCCCCACCTGGTGCGGCTGGACGCAGAACCTGTCGGACTGTCGGACAGGTTTTCGGACAACCTGCCGCCAGCGGCGGGGCCGGCGAACCTCGCCTACGTCATCTACACGTCCGGCTCCACGGGCACGCCCAAGGGCGTGATGGTGCAGCACCGCTCGGTGATCCACCTGCACCTGGCGATGACGCGGAGCATCTACGAGGAGCTGGCGCCCGCACAGCGCATCACCGTGAACGCGCCGCTGTACTTCGACGCGTCCATCGAACAGGTGATCCAGCTGCTGGACGGCCACTGTCTGGTCATCGTCCCGGAGGACGTGCGCCTGGATCCGGAGGCCATGCTCGACTGGATGGAGCGTCAGCGCATCCACCTGCTGGACGGCACGCCGTCGCAGATCAAGCTCCTGCTGTCCGCGGGAATGCTGGAGCGCGCCCATGGCCCCGTCCGGTTCTCCATCGGCGGCGAGGCGATGGACGAGGTGACGTGGCGGCAGCTCGCTGCGGCGAAGCACGCACGCGCCTACAACGGCTACGGCCCCACGGAGGTCACCGTGGACGCGACGACCATCGCCGTCCAGGGCGCGACCCAGCCGTTGCCCGTCATCGGCCGGCCGATCACCAACCTGCGCGCCTACGTGCTCGACGCGAACCTGCGTCTGGCACCCATCGGGACGCCGGGCGAGCTGTGCCTCTCCGGTGAAGGCGTCACGCGAGGCTACCTGGGCCAGCCCGCGCTCACGGCCGAGCGCTTCCTGCCGGATCCGTTCAGCACGGAGCCCGGCGCGCGCATGTACCGCACGGGCGACAAGGCCCGCTGGCGCGAGGACGGCACGCTCGACTTCATGGGCCGCCTGGACTTCCAGGTGAAGCTGCGCGGCAACCGCATTGAGCTGGGCGAAATCGAAGCCACGCTGCGCGCGCACCCGGGCATCCGGGACGCGGTGGCGCAGGTGCACGACGACCGGCTGGTGGCCTACGTCGCCCCCCCGGTGGACACGTCGCCCCTGCGCGAGCACCTGCTCCGTCACCTGCCGGAGTACATGGTGCCCGCGGTGTTCATCACGCTGGACGTCCTGCCGCTGACGCCCAACGGCAAGGTGGACCGCAAGGCGCTGCCGGCACCGGAAGCCGCGCCCGCCACGGAGCGCGTCATCGAACCGCCCGCGACGCCCACGGAGGCGGCGCTGATCCCGCTGTGGAGCGAGGTGCTGCGCGTCCCCGCCGTGGGACGCCACGACGGCTTCTTCGAGCTGGGTGGCCACTCATTGCTGGCCACGCAGCTGGTGTCGCGCGTGCGCAAGCACTTCGGCGTGGAGTTGCCCCTGCGCGCCCTGCTGGAAGGACCCACGGTCGCGGCACTGGCCGAGCGCATTGACGCCCTCCAGCGGCCCGCGTCCGAGTCCCAGGAAGCCCCCGCGTCCGCCCTGCCCTCGCTGGTCCGCACGGAGCGGCCGGACGTGCTGCCCCTGTCGTTCGCGCAGCAGCGGCTCTGGTTCCTCGAGCAGCTGGGCACGGTAGGCAACGCCTACAGCCTCCCGAGCATGCTGGAGCTGGATGGCACGCTGGACATCATCGTGATGCTGGCCGCGTTCGACGAGCTGGTGCGCCGCCATGAAGCGCTGCGCACGACCTTCCGTTCGGACGAAGGCACGCCGTCGCAGGTCATCCATCCGCCCTTCCCCATGCCCCTGAGGAACGTGGATCTGTCCGCGCTGCCCTCGGCGGAAGCGCGCGACGCGGAGGCGTCGCGGCTGGCGCTGGAGGAGGCCCGCACCCCGTTCGACCTGGAGCAGGGCCCGCTGTTCCGGGGGCTCCTGATGAAGCTGGGGCCCACGAAGCACCGGCTGCTGCTCAACACGCACCACATCATCTCCGACGGCTGGTCCACAGGCGTGCTGGTGCGGGAGATGGGCGCGCTCTACACGGCGTTCTCCGCGGAGGAGCCCTCGCCGCTGCCGGAGCTGCCGGTGCAGGCCGCCGACCATGCCCTCTGGCAGCGCGACTGGCTCCAGGGCGACGTGCTGGAGTCGCAGGTGGCGTACTGGCGCGGGCAGCTGGAAGGCGCCGCGCCCTACCTGGAGCTGCCCACGGACCACCCGCGTCCGGCGCGCCAGTCCTTCCGGGCCGGCGTGCAGCCCATGACCCTGCCGCGCGAGCTGAGCGAGGCGCTGGAGTCACTGGCGAAGCAGACCTCCACCACGCCCTTCATGGTGTTGCTCGCGGCCTTCCAGCTGCTGCTGCACCGGTACGCGGGCCAGGAGGACGTGCTCGTGGGGTCGCCCATCGCGGGCCGGCGTCACGCGGAGTCCGAGGACCTCATCGGCTACTTCGCGAACACGGTGGTGCTGCGCACGCGGGTCCGCGACACACTCCGCTTCCGTGAGCTGCTGGAGCAGGTGCGCGCCACGACGCTGGGTGCGTACGAGCACCAGGACCTGCCGTTCGAGAAGCTGGTGGAGGTGCTCCACCCGGAGCGAGACCTGGGCCGCACGCCGCTGTTCCAGGTGACCTTCACGCTCCAGAACGCACCCCTGCCGGAGCTGTCCCTGCCGGGGCTGACGCTGCGCCCGCTGGAGTCCACTCCGGAGGTCATCCTCTTCGACCTCCAGTGGCTGATGATGCGCACGCCGGACGGATTCGACGGCGGGCTCGTCTTCAACCAGGACCTCTTCGAACCGGCCACCGCGGCCGGCATGGCGGAGCACCTCCGCGTGCTGCTGGAGGCCGCCGTCCGGGCGCCGGACACGCGGCTGGGGCAGCTGCCCTGGCTCACGGAGGCCGAGCGCCAGCGGCTGCTCATCGGGTGGAACGACACCGCCCGGGACTACCCGCGCGACGCGTCCGTGGGCGCCCTCTTCGCGGAACAGGCCTCGCGCACGCCGGACGCCATCGCGCTGAAGTCCGGCGGGGAGACGTTCACGTACGCGGCGCTGGAGCGTGCGTCGAACCAGCTCGCGCACCACCTGCGGCGTCAGGGTGTGCGGCCCGGCCACCGGGTCGGCCTGTGCCTGGAGCGGTCGTTCGACCTCGTCACCGGTCTGCTGGGCATCCTCAAGGCGGGCGCGGCCTACGTGCCGGTGGACGCGAAGACTCCCGCGGAGCGCATCACCTGGATGCTCCAGGCGGCCAGCGTGAGCGTGCTCGTCACGCAGGAGGCCCTGGCGGATGAGCTGCCGCAGGTGACGGACCTCCAGGTCCTGCTGGACGCGGATGAAGCCCAGATCGCGCGTCAGCCTGAGACGCCACTGGACCTGAACGTGCACGCCGACGCGCTGGCCTACGTGATGTTCACGTCGGGCAGCACCGGCCGGCCCAAGGGTGTCAGCGTCCCGCACCGGGGCATCACGCGTCTGGTGCGCGGCGCGGACTTCATCCACTTCGGGCCCGAAGAGGTCTTCCTCCAGCTGGCGCCCATCGCGTTCGACGCGTCCACGCTGGAGGTCTGGGGCGCGCTGCTGAACGGCGCGACGCTGGTGCTGGCGCCGCCCAAGGCCTTGTCACTGGAGGAGACGGGAGCGCTGCTGCGTCGCGAAGGCATCACCACGCTGTGGCTCACCGCCGCCCTCTTCGAGCAGATGGTGCTCCACCAGGGCGACGCGCTGGCCCGGGTGAAGCAGGTGCTGGCGGGTGGCGACGTGCTGCCCGTGGAGCGCGTGCGTGAACACCTGAAGCGGCTGCCTCCAGGCGCGGTGCTGGTCAACGGCTACGGCCCCACGGAGAACACCACGTTCTCCGCCACGCACACGCTGCGCGCTGGAGACACCGTGGGCCGCTCGGTGCCCATCGGTAGGCCGCTGTCGAACTCCACGGTGTGGGTGCTGGACGCGGCGCTCCAGCCCGTGCCGCCGGGAGTGCCGGGCACGCTGTACGTGGGCGGAGACGGTCTGGCCTGGGGCTACCTCCAGCGCCCGGACCTCACGGCCGAACGCTTCATCCCCCACCCCTTCGCCACTGAACCCGGAGCGCGTCTCTACGACACGGGCGACCGCGTGCGCTGGCTGAGGGACGGGACGTTGGAGTTCCTGGGCCGCGGCGACTTCCAGGTGAAGCTGCGCGGCTTCCGCGTGGAGCCGGGCGAAATCGAAGCCGTGCTGCGCCAGTCGCCGGAAGTCCAGGAGGCGGTGGTCGTGGTGCGCGAGGATGCGGGCGACAGGCGCCTGGTGGCCTACGTCGTGAGCGAAGGCCTGGACACGGCTGCGCTGCGAGCGGCCGTGCAGAAGCAGCTGCCGGACTACATGGTGCCGTCCGCCATCGTGGTGCTGCCCAAGCTGCCGCTGAGCCCCAATGGCAAGGTGGACCGCAAGGCCCTGCCCGCGCCCCAGGCCCGTGCCACGGACAGCGCCACCTCCGCGCCTCGGAGCGAGCTGGAGAAGGCGCTCGCGGGCATCTGGGCGGAGGTGCTGCACCTGGACACCGTGGACATCCACGGCGACTTCTTCGAGCTGGGTGGGCACTCGCTGTTGGCCACGCAGGTGGTGTCGCGCATCCGGTCGACCCTGGGCGTGGAGCTGCCGCTGGGCGAGCTGTTCCGCGCGCCCACGGTGGCAACGCTGGCGGAGCGGCTGGTAAACGCGCGCCGCACCCAGGCGCCGCCGCTGGTCCGCGCCGAGAGGACGTCCGCGCCGCCGCTGTCCTTCGCGCAGCAGCGGTTGTGGTTCGTCGACCAGTTGGAGCCGGGCAGCCCGCTCTACAACATGCCGCTGGCGCTGAGCCTCACCGGCGACCTGGACGTGGATGCGCTGCGCGCAAGCCTGGACGCGCTGATGGCGCGGCATGAATCCCTGCGGACCACCTTCCGCATGGAGGCGGGCAAGCCCGTGCAGGACATCCACCCGGAGGGCCACGTCCCCCTGGAGCTGGTGGACCTGACAGGCCTGGGCAGCCGCGCCGCGAAGCAGGCCGAAGCCCAGCGCCTGGGCCACGCGGAGACGCTGCGCCCGTTCGACCTGACACGTGGGCCGGTGATCCGCGCGCTGCTCATGAAGCTGGATGCTCAGGAGCACGTGCTGGTGCTGCACCTGCACCACATCGTGTCCGACGGCTGGTCGCTGGGCATCCTCGTGCGGGAGCTCACGGCCCTCTACGAGGCCCGGCGTGCGGGCCGTTCCGCCGCCCTGCCGGAGCTGCCGGTGCAGTACGCGGACTACTCGGTCTGGCAGCGCGGCTGGCTCCAGGGCGGCGTGCTCCAGGCGCAGGTCGAGTGGTGGAAGAACCAGTTGTCCGGGGCGCCCTTCGTGCTGGACGTGCCCACGGACCGGCCAAGGACCGCCACCTCCACGCAGCGAGGCGGACTGGTCCGGCTGACACTGCCGCGCGTCCTGAGCGAGCGCGTGGACGCGCTGGCCCAGGCCGAAGGCGCCACGCCCTTCATGGCGCTGCTGGCGGCGTTCCAGGCCGTGCTGTCGCGCGTGTCCGGGCAGGATGACGTGCTGGTGGGCTCGCCCATCGCGAACCGCCGGCACGCGGAGACGGAGGGGCTCATCGGCTTCTTCGTGAACATGCTGGTGCTGCGTGGGCGCTTCAGCGCGAAGACGACCTTCCGCGAGCTGTTGGCCCAGGTGCGCGCCACCACGCTGGGCGCATACGAGCACCAGGACATCCCGTTCGAACACCTGGTGGAAGCGCTCCAGCCCGAGCGCGACCTGGGCCGCACGCCGCTCTTCCAGGCGATGTTCGCGCTCCAGAACGCGCCCGTGACGGAGCTGGCGGTGCCCGGCCTGACGGTGGGTCCGGCCTCCTTCGACGGCGGCAGCCCGACGCAGTTCGAGCTGGCGCTGGACCTGAACAGGACCCGAGACGGCTACGAGGGCCGCTTCCACTACGCCGCGGAGTGGTTCGACGCGGGCACCATCGAGCGGTTCGCCGCGCACCTGCGCCGCCTGCTGGAAGCCGTCTGCGACGCGCCGGACCTGCCGTTGGCGGACGTGTCGCTCGTCTCGCCGGAGGAGCTGGTGCGGCTGGTGCGCATGGGCGGCGGCGAGCTGCTCGACTTCGAGCGCGACGCCACGCTGCACGGCCTCATCGAGCGGCAGGTGGCGCGCTCGCCGGATACGCCGGCCGTGGTGTTCGGGGAGTCGGCGCTGACGTACCGGCAGCTCGACACGCGGGCGAACCAGCTCGCGTGGCGGCTGCGCTCCATGGGGGTGGGCCCGGAGGTGCGGGTGGCGCTGTGCCTGGAGCGCTCGGTGGAGTCCATCGTCGCGGTCCTCGCGGTGCTCAAGGCGGGCGGGGCCTTCGTCCCGCTGGACCCCGGAGCCCCGCCAGCGCGCAGGGACTTCGTGCTGAAGGACAGCGCCGCGGCGGTGCTCGTCACGACGGAGACCGCGTGCGGGGAATGGAGCCCCTATGGCGTCCAGGAAGTGTGGCTGGACGTGGAGCAGGCCGGCCTGGGCGCCCTCTCGCATGAACCCCTGCCCGCCCTGACGGGCCCGGAGCACCTGGCGTACGTGCTGTACACGTCCGGCTCCACGGGCAAGCCCAAGGGCGTGATGGTGCAGCACCGCTCCGTGCTCAACATGCACCGGGCCATGGGCCGCGCCTTCTACGCGGGCCAGCCGCGTGGACAGCGCATCAGCGTCAACGCGCCGCTGTACTTCGACGCGGTGATTGAGCGCTTGGTCCACCTCATCGACGGGCACTGCCTCCACGTCGTCCCGGACGCGCTGCGCCTGGATCCGGAGGCGATGCTCGCGTGGCTGGAGCAGCACCGCATCGACGCGCTGGACTGCACGCCCGCGCAGCTCAAGCCGCTCCTGGCGGCCGGCCTGCTGGAGCGGGCCTGGGTGCCGCCGGTCATCCTGACGGGCGGCGACGCGCTTGACGTGGAGACGTGGCGGCGGCTCGCGGCGACGGACCGCACGCGCGCCTTCAACGGCTACGGCCCCACGGAGTGCACGGTCGGCACGACGGGAGCCCCCATCCAGGGCAGCCCCCGGACGGAGCCCGTCATCGGGCGGCCGCTGGCGAACCTGAACGCGTACGTGCTGGACGCGAGGCAGCGGCTGGTGCCCTTCGGCATGCCGGGCGAGCTGTGCTTCTCCGGTGAAAGCGTCACGCGTGGCTACCTGGGCCGGCCGGACCTGACGGCCGAGCGCTTCGTGCCAGACCCCTTCAGCGCGGAGCCCGGAGCCCGCCTCTACCGTACGGGCGACAAGGGCCGCTGGCGGCCGGACGGGACGTTGGAGTTCATGGGCCGCCTGGACTTCCAGGTGAAGCTGCGCGGCTACCGCATCGAGCTGGGTGAAATCGAAGCCACGCTGCGCACGCACGCCGGAGTCCGGGATGCAGTGGCACTGGTCCGGGAGGACACGCCGGGCGATGCGCGGCTCGTGGCCTACGTGGTGACGGACGGCGACACGGAGGTGCTGCGCGAACACCTGCGCCGCCACCTGCCGGAGTACATGGTGCCGTCGGCCTTCGTCACCCTGCCCTCCCTGCCGTTGACGCCCAACGGCAAGGTGGACCGCAAGGCACTGCCCTCGCCGGAGGCGCAGTGGCGCGCGGCACGCTCGTACGAAGCCCCGGCGACGCCCGCGGAGGTGGCCCTGGCCTCGCTGTGGGAGGAGCTGTTGAACGTGCCCGTCGTGGGCCGCAACGACCACTTCTTCGAACTGGGCGGCCACTCGCTGTTGGCCACGCAGCTGGTGTCCCGCATCCGTGCCCGCTTCGGCGTGGACGTGGGCGTCCGGGCGCTGTTCGAGTCCCCCACCGTGGCGGCGCTCGCCCAGCGGCTGCCGGACGCGCCGGAGGCCAACGCCCTGCCACCGCTGCGTCCCGCGACGAGCCCCGGTCCGCATCCGCTGTCGTTCGCGCAGCAGCGGCTGTGGTTCATCGATCAGCTGGACCCGGGCAGCGCGCTCTACAACATGCCCACGGCGCTGCGCCTCTCCGGCGCGGTGGACGTGCCCGCGCTCCAGCAGGCCTTCGACGCACTGGTGGAACGCCACGAAGCGCTGCGCACCACGTTCGAGTCGCACGACGGCGAACCCCGTCAGCACGTGCACCCTGCCCCCACCGGAGTCCTGTCGGTGGTGGACCTGACGGGCCTGCCCGACGACGCGAAGGAAGCGGAGGCCGTGCGGCTCGCGAGCGAGGACGCGCTGACGCCCTTCGACCTCGCCACGGGTCCGCTCGCGCGCCTCACGCTGCTGAAGCTGGGCGAGCAGGAACACGTGTTGCTCCTGTGCCTGCATCACGCCATCGGCGATGGCTGGTCCATGGGCATCCTGGTGCGCGAAGTCACCGCGCTCTATGAGGCCTTCCGGCAGGGCCAGGCCTCGCCGCTGGCCCCGTTGGCGGTGCAGTACCCGGACTTCGCCGTGTGGCAGCGCGGCTGGCTCCAGGGCGAAGTGCTGGACGCGCAGCTTGGGTGGTGGACGCAGCAGTTGGCCGGAGCCCCGCAGGCGCTGGCCCTGCCCACGGACAAGCCGCGTCCGCCCCAGCGCTCCGCCAGGGGCGCGACGTTCCCGGTGCGTCTGTCGCAGTCGTTGAGCGAAGCCGTGGAGGCGCTGGCCCAGGCGGAAGGCGCCACGCCCTTCATGGTGCTGCTCGCGGCCTTCCAGACGCTGCTGCACCGGTACTCAGGGCAGGAAGACCTGCTGGTGGGCACGTCCATCGCGGGCCGGCGTCACGCGGAGACGGAGGGCCTCATCGGCTTCTTCGTGAACACGCTGGTGCTGCGCGCGAGGTTCGACGGTCGTCCATCGTTCCGGAAGCTGCTCTCGCAGGTGCGCACCACCACGCTGGGCGCGTACGAGCACCAGGACATCCCCTTCGAGCGGCTGGTGGAGGCCGTGCAGCCCACGCGCGACCTGTCGCGCACGCCGCTCATCCAGGCCCTCTTCGCGCTCCAGAACGTGCCGGACGCGGAGGTGCGCCTGCCGGAGCTGACACTGCGCCCGGTGGAGGTGGACCTGCCCACGACGAAGTTCGACCTGGACCTGACGCTGAGCCGCACCGAGCGGGGCTTCGAGGGCGACCTCTCCTACGCCACGGACCTCTTCGAGCCCGCCACGGCCCGCAGGCTGTCCGAGCACCTGGTCCAGCTGCTGGAAGGCGCCACCGCGAAGCCCGACGCCGCGCTGGACAGCCTGCCCCTGCTGACGGCGGAGGAGCGTCAGTGGGTGCTGGAGGAGTGGAGCGGCGAGACGGCCCTCTTCGACGCCGACCTGCCCTTCCACGCACGCTTCGAGCAACAGGTGACGCGCACGCCGAAGGCACCCGCCGTGGTGATGGGCGATACGACGGTGTCGTTCCACCAGCTCAACGTGCGCGCGAACCAGCTGGCGCATTTCCTGCGCACGCTGGGCGTGGGCCCGGATGTACCGGTGGCCTTCTGCCTGGAGCGCTCGCCGGAGGCCATCGTCGCGCTGCTGGGCATCCTCAAGGCGGGGGGCGCGTACGTGCCGCTCGACCCGGCGGCCCCTGAAGCGCGACGGGCCTTCATCCTGGAGAACAGCGGCGCGGCCGTGCTGCTGACCACCCAGGCGCAGATGGAAGCGTGGCAGCCGGCGGTGCGGCACGTGGTGCGGCTGGACGCGGACGCGCGGCGCATCGAAGCGTCCTCGCCGGCCAACCCGCGAGTGGCCACGCGGTCGGAGCACCTGGCGTACGTCATCTACACGTCCGGCTCCACGGGCATGCCCAAGGGCGTGATGATCCAGCACCGCTCGCTGGCGCACCTGCATCGTTCGCTGACGGAGGCCTGCTACACGCAGGCACCCAAGGTGATGCGGGTGAGCCTCAACGGGCCGCTCTACTTCGACGCGTCCGTGACGCAGCTGCTGTTGATGGCGGACGGCCACTGCCTGTGCATCGTCCCGGAGGCCGTGCGGCAGGATCCGGAGGCGATGCTCGCGTGGCTGGAGCAGCGCCGCATCGACGCGCTGGACTGCACGCCTTCGCTGTTCAAGCTGCTGCTGGAGGCGGGCTTCCTGGAGCAGGCCCACGTGCCGTCCATCTGCTTCATCGGCGGTGAGGCGATGGACGAGGTGACGTGGCGCACGCTCGCGGCCACGCACCGCACGAGGGCCTACAACGCCTACGGCCCCACCGAGGGCACCGTGGCGTCCACCACCGAGTGCATCCAGAGCACGGCGCAGCCCACGCCCGTCATCGGCCGGCCCATGCTCAACGTGGGCGTGTACGTGCTGGACGCGAACCTGAACCCCGTGTCCGTGGGTGTGCCGGGCGAGCTGTTCATCGCGGGCGAAGGCCTGGCGCGTGGCTACCGGAACCGGCCGGACCTCACGGCGGAGCGCTTCATCCCCCACCCGTTCAGCACGGAGCGCGGAGCCCGCCTGTACCGCACGGGCGACCGGGTCCGCTGGAAGCAGGACGGCACGCTGGACTTCATGGGACGCGTGGACTTCCAGGTGAAGCTGCGCGGCTACCGCATCGAGCCGGGCGAAATCGAGGCCGCGCTGCGCACGCACCCGGGCATCCGCGACGCGATGGTGCTCGTGCGCGAGGACGTGCCGGGAGTGCAGCGACTGGTGGCGTACGTGGCGCCGGAGGTGGACACCGCTCCGCTCCGGAGCCACCTCCAGCGCTCGCTGCCGGACTACATGGTCCCGGCCGCCTACGTCGCCCTGCCCGTCCTGCCGCTGACGCCCAACGGCAAGGTGGACCGCGCGGCGCTGCCCGCGCCGGTGGACGAAGCCACGAACCCCGAAGCCAGGGTCGGCCCCAGGGACGAACAGGAAGCGATGCTCGAGCGGCTCTGGGCCGAAGCCCTGGGCGTGGCCGCGGTGGACGTGCGCACCAGCTTCTTCGAACTGGGCGGGCACTCACTGCTGGCGGTGCGGCTGATGGCGGCGGTGCACCGGGAGACGGGCCGGAAGCTCCCGCTGTCGGCGCTCTTCCAGGCCCCCAGCGTGGAGCGGTTCGCGGTCCTGCTGAGTGAGGCCGAGCCGGAGGGGCCGAAGCCCTTCACGGCCCTGGTGCCCTTCACGAACCAGGGCACCGGCACGCCCTTCTTCTGCGTGCACCCGGTGGGAGGCAACGTGCTGGCCTACGCGGAGCTCGCGCGGAGGCTGGGACCGGATCAGCCCTTCTACGGCCTCCAGGCCCGAGGCTTGGACGGCACGGATCAGCCACTGGACACCGTGGAGTCCCTGGCCGCCAGCTACGTGCGCGAGGTGCGGAAGGTCCAGCCCCACGGCCCGTACCGCCTGGGCGGCTGGTCGCTGGGCGGCGTCATCGCCTACGAGATGGCGTACCAGCTGCGCGAGGCAGGTGAAGCGGTGGAGCTGGTGGCGATGATCGACTCGTACGTCCCGGAGACGGTGCCGGACTCGGAGCCGAACCTGGACCGCGCGCTGGCGGTGGGCCTGTTCGCGCAGGACCTGATGGGCGTGTCGCTGGCGGACCTGGACGTGGACACGGCGGAGCTGGAGCCCGAAGCGGTGCTCACGAAGGTGCTGGAAGCCGCGGCCCAGGCCGGAGCCCTGCCGTCCGGAGTGGACGCCACGGCCCTCTTCCAGGTCTTCGAGGCGAACCTCGAAGCGGCCCGGCGCTACCACCCGCCCGCGATGGATCAGCACGTGCTGCGCATCCACGCGGAGGAGCGGGACGAGACGCGCACGCCCGACGGCGGCTGGGCGGCACTGGTGGGCGAGCAGCTCGAATCGCACGAGCTGCCGGGCACCCACCACACGCTGCTGCGCGAGCCGACGGTGCAGGCCGTGGCGGAGCTGCTGACGAAGGCACTCCGCGACGCCAGCAAGGAGTAACGAAGAACCCCGCTCCCTCTCGTCGAGGGGGCGGGGTCCGTGAACCACGTCACCGCTGCACGGTGACTACTTGTGCGCGTTCAGGTCCGGCTCGGACGCGGGCGCCTTGTCGGCGGGCACGTCGAAGAAGGCGCTGGGGCTGGCCGCGCGCGTCGGCGACATGCTGTTCTCCAGCGTCTCCGGCACGGGCGGCAGGGCCACCGGCGTCACCTGCGCCTGGGCGGCGGCCTCGGCCTTGAGCTTCGCGTTCTTGCGGCGGCGGTACAGGAAGTAGCCCACCGCCAGCACCGCCAGCGACCCCAGCACCACGACCTGGCCGTCCTTCAGCTTGCGGATGACCATGTCCAGCTCGCCACCGAAGTGGAACCCGAGCCACACGAACACCGGCGCGGACAAGAGCGCCGCCAGGCCGTCCCAGAAGATGAAGCGCCAGTACGACATGTGCACGGAGCCCGCGGTGAAGTACGTCACCGCGCGCACGCCCGGCATGAAGCGGGCGATCATCACGATCTTCTGACCGTGCGTGACGAAGAGCGACTCCACCTTCGCCCGCTTCTCCGGCGTGACGATCTTGGAGAAGAACCCCCCACCCTTCGCCCCCGGGTCGCGCCCCAGCTTCGTGCCCAGCCGGCGCCCCGCCAGGTAGATGAGGCTGTCACCCACCAGGATGCCGAAGAAGCCCACTGCCATCATCACCGGGAGGTTGGCCGCGCCCTTGTGCGCCAGGAACCCACCAAGGATGAGCGAGATGTCCTCCGGCAGAGGCACGCCCAGCCCGCATGCCACCAGGATGGCGAACACGGAGAGGTAGGCGAAGAGGCCCTGGGAGCTACCGAGCAGGTTGGTAAGCAGTTCTTCCACGCGTCGTTCCGTCCAATCACTTCCCGAAGGGCCGCTCGGCAACCACCCGGGCCGGCCCGTCCATCACCCAGCCATCAACCGGGTGCGGCAGTTGAAAACTCCGGCCGCTCAGCTTCCCACCTCAAGCGCCCGCGCCACATCACGAAAGCCCGCGGCCGTATGTCTACCCCCACCTACGGTGTGCGACAGCCTGGGAGCCCGGGGGGACTCCAGGCAAGCACAGTAACCACCCCGGGTGCGGGTGGCAGGACCGTTCGTCTTTCCGGCCTCCCGGCAGGAGCCCGGCGCCACCTGTCCGACAGCCGGTCAGCTTCCCGGGGCCCGCGCCACCAGCGTGCGCAGCATGTCCCGGTTGTCCCGGGCCTTGGCGCCGAAGTGGCTGACGATGCCCATCAACAGCTTGATGCAGGCCTGCGGCTTCTGCGCCAGCAGCTTCTGGAAATCCGCCGCGCGAATCTCCAGCGCCAACACGTCCGTCTGCGCCGTGGCCGAGCACAGCCGCTCGCCCTTCTGCACGAGCGCCAGTTCGCCCAGGGGCTCACCGACGGTCACCTCGCCCAGGGGCACGTCCTCGCCCGAGGGGCTCCGGGCGCTCAGCCGCACCGTGCCTTCGCCGACAATCAGCAGCGAGTCCCCCGCCTTGCCCTCGGTGAACAGGGCCGTCCCCTTCGGGTAGGCGCGCGACACGGCCGCCGCCGCGAAGATGGAGATGCCGGTGTCGGTGAAGCCCTTGAAGAGCGGACAGGCCTTCAGGGTCGTCTCGGGGGCGAGCGCCATGGGGTGTTCCTAACACGCACAACGCGGCCGCGTCAGCGGCTGGCGCGGTGTTCGGCGGCGGTGTGCACGTAGTGGAGGGCGGACTGCACCAGGAACTCGCGTTCGCCGTCGTGGATGGGGCGCTTCACCTTGCCGGGCGAGCCCACCACCAGCGACCCCGGGGGAATCTTCGTCCCGGGCGTCAGCAGCGTGCCCGCGCCGATGATGCAGTCGTCCCCCACCTCCACGCCGTCCATCAGGATGGCGCCCATGCCCACCAGCACCCGGTTGCCCACGACGCACCCGTGGAGGATGACCCGGTGGCCCACCGTGCAGTCGTCCCCCACCGTCGTCGAGTCACCCTGGCTGGTGACGTGGATCATGGTGAGGTCCTGGATGTTGGTGCGCTTGCCGATGCGGATGGAGTTCACGTCCCCGCGCAGCACGGAGTTGAACCAGATGGACGAGTCCTCGCCCAGCTCCACATCGCCCACCACCTGGGCGGAGTCCTCGATGAAGCAGCTCGGATGGACGCGGGGGGACACCCCGCGAAACGGCTTCAACGGCATGGTGGCACCTCCGACGGCGTGACTGCGGCGGAAGCGTCAGGCCTCCGCCGGGACATGCAACGGCACGGGCAGCTCCACCGCCGGCGGCGCCACGGTGGGGGCCTGGAGCACCGCCACCTGCTTGCCCGCGAGCTGGTTGGGCGTGGCGCGCTCCACGTGCACCTTCACGATGGAGCCCGCGGGAGCGTCGCCCTCGAAGTTCACCGTGCGGTTCTCCGGCGTGCGGCCGAAGCGCTTGGTGGCGTCGTAGCGCGAGCGCCCTTCCACCAGCACCTCCACGTCCAGGCCTACCTGCGCCTGGGTGTACTCGCCGCTGATGCGCCGTTGCAGCTTCTGCAGCCGCTCCAGCCGAGCCACCTTCACCTCGTGCGGGATGGGGCCCCAGTCCTTCTCGCGCAGCGCGGCGCCCGTCTTGGGGCGCGGGCTGTACACGAAGGAGAACTGGTTGTCGTACTTCACCCGTTCGGTGAGCTGCATCGTCATCTCGAACTCTTCCTCGGTCTCACCGGGGAAGCCCACGATGATGTCCGTGGTGATGGCGATGCCAGGGCGCGCGGCGCGCAGCTTCTCCAGCCGCTCCATGTACTGCTCGACGGTGTAGTCGCGGCGCATCATCTTCAGGATGCGGTCGCTGCCGCACTGCACGGGCAGGTGGAAGTGCGGGGCGATCTTGGGCTGCACGCGGAAGGCTTCGATCAGCTCGTCCGACAGGTCGTGCGGGTGGCTCGTGGTGAAGCGCACGCGCTCGATGCCCGGCACCTCCGCCGTGCGCAGGAGCAGCTGCGCGAAGCTGATGCCGCCCTGGTACGAGTTGACGTTCTGGCCAATGAGCGTGACCTCACGCAGGCCCACGCCCGCCAGGTCCGCGACCTCGGTGAGCACGTCCGGGAAGTTGCGGCTCACCTCGCGGCCACGGGTGTGCGGGACGATGCAGAACGAGCAGACGTTGTCGCAGCCCTTCATCACGGTGACGAACTCGGTCACCTTGCCTCGGGACGTCTCCGCGTCGGCGCGCGGGAAGACGTACTCCTCGGAGTCCACGAAGGCCGTCTCCACCACGCGCTCGCGGGCGTCCTGCACGCGGGCGATGACTTCCGGCAGCTTCGCGATGTTGTCCGGGCCGAAGACGAAGTCCAGGTACGGGACCTTCTTGAGCAGCTTGTCCTTCTCCTGCTGGGCGACGCAGCCGCCCACGCCCAGGATGGCGCCCCGGCTGGCCTTCACGGCGCGGTAGCGCCCCAGCGCGGACAGCATCTTGTCCTCGGCCTTCTCCCGGATGGAGCAGGTGTTGAGGATGATGAGGTCCGCGTTGTCCGCCTCGGGCGTGGGGACGTAGGACATCTTCGACAACGCCTCGCTCATGCGGAGCGAGTCGTTGACGTTCATCTGGCAGCCGAAGGTGTGGATGAAGTAGCGCTTCATGGGTAGGCCTTGAAGGAAAACGGGCCGTTATGGAACGCCCGGACGCGGAATGCAACCGGGCGGGCACGCGGGGTCATCCCCGGCTGAGCACCTTCGTGAGCCGGGTGTGCAGGGCCACCAGCTCCGCCTCGCGCTCCCGGAGCAGGGCCACCGTCTCCACGCCGTACCGCCGGCCCAGGGCGTCCGTCTCCCGCTCCTGCTTCACCAGCTCGTCCTGGACGCGCTTCTTCACCTCGTCCACCTCCGGCCCGGAGCGGGACTCCAGCTCCGTCAGCTTCGAGCGCAGCCGCTGCACGGTCCACCGCCGGCCGCCAAAGGCCCGGAGGACGGCGCTCCCCCACTCCGCGGCCTTCACGTCCAGGCCGCTCGTCTCCAGCGCCGCCTTCGCCGCGCCGGCCATGGCCTCCGGGCTGGTGTCCGCCTCCACGTGCGACAGGAAGGTCTCCTGGTAGCGGACCAGCTGGTCGAGCAGCGCCTTGTCCACCGGCCGGGACGCCATGCGCAGCGTGCGGTCGTCGGCGGCGTCGAAGGCCGGACCGGTCTCCACGTTGGGGACGTCCTGGTAGTCGTCGAAGAAGGACGGGGCCATGGGGGCGCTCCTCGGGGGCTAAGGGGTTTTCAGACGGGGACGAGCTGTTCCGCGATGCGGGCCAGGTCCGACACGGAGGTGACGACCACGGCCTGGGTGCAGTGCTTCTCGTAGGTGAGCATCTCGCTGTCGCCGATGCCCCAGTTGCCCCGGTCCTCGGGGCAGATCCACAGCACGCGCTTCGCCTTGCGCTTCAGGTCCTTGAGGGCCCAGGCGTTGCTCGCGTTGTAGTTGTTGCGGCCGTCGCCAATGATCATCACGGTGGTGCGGCGCGTGATGCTGCCCAGGTGGTCGCGCGTGAAGTCCGCCAGCGCACGGCCGTAGTTGGAGTTGGAGCTCATGGACACGGTGCGCCCGGCGGTCGCCGCGTCGATGGCCTCGCTCACGTCCAGGTCCTTGAAGAACTGCGTCACCTCGCCCACGTCGGACACGAAGACGTACGAGCGCACGCGCACGAACAGGGACTGTAGCGTGTGCATGAACAGCAGCATCATCCGGGACGCGTTGCGCACGGAGTCGGACACGTCGCAGAGCACCACCAGCTCCGGGCGCTCCGGCCGGCGGGTGCGGAACACGGGCACCATGGGGATGCCGTCCCAGGGCATGTTCCGGCGCAGCGTGCGCTGGGCGTGGAGCGACCCGCGCCGGTGCGAGCGCTGCTTGCGGATCATCCGGCTCTTGAGCTTCTCCGCCAGCGTGCGGACGGCGGCCTCCATCTGGTCCACCTCCTCCTGCGTGAGCAGGTGCAGCGGCTTCTCCGTGACGGTGTCCGTGCGGCGGCGGATGCGAGCCTCGGACTGACGCTTCACCTCCGCGCGAGCGGCGTCTTCAATCTTGCGCATCGCCGCGGCCACGTGGCGCGAGACGATCTCCACGCCCTCGGCATGGAGCCCGCGAGCCTTCAGCTCGTCCTCCATCGACTTGAGGTCGGACCTCGCCCGCTCCATGCCCGCGCCCGCGAGCATCCGCCGCGTGAAGAACCCCGTCTGCAGCGGGCTCTCCAGCTGCCCCAGGTCCAGCTGGAGCGACGCCTGACGGAAGATCTGCGCCAGCCGAGCGCGGTCGCCCGCGAGGATGGCCTGCGCGAGCGGGGACATCTCCGGCGCCAGCAGGTTCATCTGGTAGATGACCATCTTCAGCAGGTCGCCTTCCAGGTAGCCCTCTTCCTCCAGCTGCTTGGCCAGCGACTTGTCGATGGCCTCGAACGTGCTGGCCGCGCCGGAGAAGAAGAAGTCGAACGCGCGGCGGAACGTCTCCACGTCCAGCTCGCGCTTCACCAGCGTGGTGCGCAGCACGGAGCGGAACAGCGCCCGGTCCTGGACGCCCACCTCCGCGGTGGCGCGCAGGGCGTCCTGCACCTCGGACGTGCTGACGCGCACGCCGTTCTGGCGGAGCACTTCGGCGAACTCGACGATGCGGGCGTCCATGGCGCGTCAGGCTCCCCGTTCGAAGGACATCACCGCTTCCACGTGGTGCGTCTGCGGGAACATGTCCACCACCTGGAGCGCCACGGGCTTGTAACCGGCGTCCACCAACCCCGCCGCGTCGCGCGCCAGCGAGGCCGGGTCGCACGCCACGTAGACGACCCTGCGCACGTTCAGCGCACGCATCCACTTCGCCAGGCCCGGAGCCCCGGCGCGAGGCGGATCCGCGAGGCACAGGTCGAACGAACGCCCCTCCGCCACCAGCCCGTCGCACACCTTGCGCGCGTCGCCCTGGACGAAGCGCACGTTGGCCACCCCACCCTCGCGAGCACTCCGCTGCGCCAGCTCCACGCCCACCGGGGACGACTCCACGCCCAGCACCGACCCGGCCGTGCCTGCCAGGGGGAACGTGAAGTTGCCGTTGCCGGAGTACAGCTCCAGCACGGAGTCCGTCTCCTTCGCGCCCAGCTCGCACAGGGCCGCCGTGACGAGCCCCACGTTGGCCTCCGCGTGCGCCTGCGCGAACGCATCCGGCCGCAGGTACACCGGCACCTCGGGACGCAGCGGGGACAGCGAGCGCAGCACCGGCCGGCCGATGAGCCGCGCCGAGCCTTCCTTCGGCACCAGCACCGCGCCCTCCAACCGCAGGGCCCGGACCGCCGCCTCCGCCGCCTCCAGGTGCCGCGCCGTCACCGGGCCGCTCATGTTCACCGCGAACGCGGCCTTGTCACCCTCGGCGAGGAGCAGCACCTCCTCGGTGTCCTTGGCCAGCGGCTTGAGCAGCGGGGCCAGCTTCCCGGGCAGCGCCGTGAGCACGGGCGTGAGCGCGGGGCAGACGTCCACGGGGATGCGCTCGTGCGTGCGCCGGCCGAAGTAGCCGAGCGCCCCCTTCCCCGCCCCGTGCAGCACCGCGCGGCGGCGGTAGCCCCAGTCCCTGGGCGCCACCATCAACGGCCGCACGGTGAAGGCCGAGCGCTTCAAGCGGCCCAGGTGCTCCAGCGTGGAGAGGACGATCTCCTGCTTCGCGGACCGCTGCGCCGGGACGGACAGCTCCAGCCAGTCACAGCCGCCGCACGCGTCGGAGTACACGCAGCGCGACGGCACGCGCTCCGCCCCATCCGTCAGCACCTGGCCCAGCAGGCCGCGCAGGACCTTGCCCTGGGACTCCAGGCGCACGCGCACGGTGTCGCCGGGGAAGGCGCCGGGCACGAAGACGGTGCGGCCCTCCCACTGGGCCACGCCTTCGCCCAGCTGGCCCAGCCGTTCAATCGTCAGTTCAATGGGGGATTCGGGCAGCGTCGTCATCGCAGGCGCACTCGAGGGGGCCGCCTGGGTGGGGCCGCCCTACTTCCGGGTCGCGCTGCCACGCTCGTCCGCCGGCAGGGCTTCCCGCAGGCGCTCCACGAACGCTTCAATGCGCGACCGCTTCTCGTCGTCAACGTCCAGGAACTCCACCGCCATCCCCGGCACCTCGGAACCCGGCGTCCCCTGGGGGTTGGTGCGGGTCACCTTCCCGGACAGGTCCACCGGGAAGCTGGCGCCCGGCAGCGACACCAACAGGCGCACCACCGTGCCCACCGGCAACGGCTGCGGCGTGTTGATGTAGAGCCCGCCGCGCGACAGGTTCACCGCCCAGTCCGTCACGAAGCCCGCCACCGTGCGGTACGCCACGGGCAGCTCATGGTCGATGCGGTGCGCGCGAGGCGCGGGAACAGGCTTCTCCGAGGTGTCAGCCATGCGGTGCTCCGTTCCCCGGGGAAAGGTGGCTTCCGTCCCACACTGGGAAACGGAAGCGCACCCTAGCACCCTACTTCAGGCCTGGAACTTCATCTCGCGCAGGTCGGGCGCGATCTTCAGCTTCGGCTCGGTGAGCTGCTGCACCCGTTCCACCGTCAGTCCGGGTGCCAGCTCGCGGAGGATCAGGCCCTCCGGCGTCACGTCGATGAAGGCGTGGTCCGTGACGATGTGGTGCACGCACTTGAGGCCCGTCAGCGGCAGCGAGCACTTCTTCAGGATCTTGGGCTGCCCGTCCTTGTTGGCGTGCTCCATGGCCACGTAGATGCGCTTGGCACCCACGGCCAGGTCCATGGCGCCGCCCATGCCCTTCACCATCTTGCCGGGGATCATCCAGTTGGCCAGGTCACCCTCTTCGCTGACCTCCATGGCGCCCAGCACGGCCAGGTCGATGTGGCCGCCGCGGATCATCCCGAAGGACAGCGCGGAGTCGAAGAAGGCGGAGCCCTTCACCACCGTCACCGTCTCCTTGCCCGCGTTGATGAGATCCGGATCCTCGCTCCCCTCCTCCGGATACGGCCCGATGCCGAGCAGGCCGTTCTCCGACTGGAGCACCACCTCCACCCCGGGCGGGATGTAGTTGGGCACGAGCGTGGGGATGCCGATGCCCAGGTTCACGTAGAAGCCGTCCTTCAGCTCCTGGGCGATGCGCTGCGCGATCTGTTCACGAGTCAGGGGCATGGCTCAGGACGCCTTCTTGCGGACGGTCCGCCGCTCGATCCACTTCTGGAGGTTCTGCGCCTGCACGATGCGGTGCACGAAGATGCTCGGGATGTGCACCTGATCCGGGTCCAGCTCCCCCGGCTGCACGATGTGCTCCGCCTCCACGATGGTGACCTTGGCGGCCATGCACATCATGGGGGTGAAGTTCCGCGCCGTCTTGTGGAACACCAGGTTGCCCCAGGTGTCCGCCTTGTAGGCGTGGACGATGGCGAAGTCGGCCTTCAGCGGCGTCTCCAGGACGTGGAGGCGCCCGTCGATCATGCGCGTCTCCTTGCCCTCCGCCACCTGGGTGCCCGCGCCCGTCGGCGTGAAGAACCCGCCAATGCCGCAGCCCCCGGCGCGGATGCGCTCCGCGAGCGTGCCCTGCGGGTTGAGCTCCACCTCCAGCTCACCGGAGAGGAACTGCCGCTCGAACTCCTTGTTCTCCCCCACGTAGCTGGCGACCATCTTCTTCACCTGCTTGTTCTGCAGGAGGATGCCCAGCCCCAGCTCCGTGGTGCCGCAGTTGTTGGAGATGATGGTGAGGCCCTTCACGTTCTTCTTGTGCAGGGCCGTGATGAGGTTCTCGGGGTTGCCGCACAGCCCGAACCCACCACTCATGAGAGTGATGTTGTCCGGGATGTCGGCGACCGCCTCATCCGCGCTCGCGTAGACCTTGTTCATGCGGGCGGTGTCCTTTAGCGCTCGACCATCAGCGCGATGCCTTCGCCGCCGCCGATGCAGAGCGACGCCACGCCGCGCTTCTTGTCCTGGTCCTTCATCGTCTGGAGCAACGTGACGAGCACGCGAGCACCGGACGCGCCAATCGGGTGGCCCAGCACCACCGCGCCGCCGCGCACGTTCACCTTGGACGGCTCCAGGCCGAGGATCTTGTTGTTGGCGATGGACACCACGGAGAAGGCCTCGTTGATCTCCCAGAGGTCCACGTCCTTGGCCGTCACGTTCTGCTTCTTGAGCAGCGTGTTGATGGCGTCCGCCGGCGCGATGGTGAACTCCACCGGCTTGCGGGCGGCCTGCGCGTAGCCCTTGATGCGGCCCAGGATGGTGCGGCCTTCGGCCTTCGCCTTCTCCTCGCTCATCAGCACCAGCGCCGCGGCGCCGTCGTTGATGGAGGACGCGTTGGCGGCCGTGACGGTGCCGTCCTTCTTGAACACCGGCTTCAGGCCCGGGATCTTGTCCGGCTTGGCGTTCTTGGGGCCCTCGTCCTCGGAGACGGTGGTGAACTCATCCGGCTTCTTGCCGGGGATCTGCACGGGGACGATCTCCGCGGTGAACAGGCCTTCCTTCTGGGCCTGGATGGCGCGGCGCGTGGACTCCAGCGCGAACTCGTCCTGCTGCGCGCGGCTGATGCCCTGCGAGGTGGCACAGGCCTCCGCGCAGATGCCCATGTGGACGTTGTCGTACACGTCCCAGAGGCCGTCGTGGATCATCGCGTCCTTGAACTCCACGTTCCCCATGCGCGAGCCGCCGCGCATGGTGTGGCTGAGGTAGGGCGCGTTGGACATGGACTCCATGCCGCCCGCGACGACGACGTCCGCGTCACCCAGCGCGATGGACTGCGCCGCGGCGATGACCGTCTTGAGGCCGGAGCCACAGACCTTGTTGAGGGTGACGGCCGGCACGGACTCCGGGATGCCCGCGAAGATGGCCGCCTGACGGGCAGGCGCCTGGCCCACGCCGGCCTGGAGGACGTTGCCCATGATGACTTCCTGCACGGCCTCCGGCTTCACGCCCGCGCGCTCCAGCGCCGCCTTGATGGCGATGGCGCCCAGCTGCGGGGCGGTGAGCTTGGACAGCGCTCCCTGGAAGGAGCCGATGGGGGTACGGGCCGCGCCCACGATGACGACTTCACGAGCCATGGAACTGTCTCCTTGAGAGGGGAACCGGGAACCGCAGGGAAAGATTGGATGCGACTTATCACGGGCGGTTTCGGGCGAATCAAATGGAAACGGCCGGGCTCCCCCTGGGGAACCCGGCCGCCATCCACTTCAAGACGTGGGGCTGATTACTTCTTCAGCTTGCTCGCCATCACGTCGCCCAGACGGGCCTTGGAACCCTCGGCCTGCTTGCGCAGGTACTCGCGGTAGTCCTCGCCCTCGCCGATGAGCGCCTTGATGGACAGCGCCACCTTGCGGTCCGGGGTGTTGATGTCGATGAGCTTGACCTCGACCTCCTGGCCCTCCTGCACCACGTCGCGGGGGTTCTCCACGCGCTCTTCCTTCAGCTCGGAGACGTGGACGAGGCCCTCGATGCCCGGCTCGATCTCCACGAACGCGCCGAAGTCGGTGACCTTGGTGACCTTGCCCTTCACGCGGCTGCCCACCGGCAGGCGCTCGGACAGCGTCTCCCAGGGGTCCGGCTGGAGCTGCTTGATGCCCAGGCTGAAGCGCTCGTTCTCGACGTCGATGTTGAGGACCACCGCCTCGACCTCGTCGCCCTTCTTGAACATCTCGCCCGGGTGCTTGATGCGCTGGGTCCAGGAGATGTCGGACACGTGCACCAGGCCGTCCACGCCCTCCTCGACGCCGACGAACACGCCGAAGTCGGTGACGTTGCGGATCTGGCCCTTGATGACGGAGCCGATCGGGTACTTGTCCTCGAGCAGCGTCCAGGGGTTCTGCTCGATCTGCTTCATGCTCAGCGCGATGCGCTTGGCCTTCGGATCAATGTCGAGGACGACGGCCTCCACCGTCTGGCCGACCTCCAGGATCTTGGACGGGTGCTTGAGGCGCTTGGTCCAGGACATCTCGGACACGTGCACCAGGCCCTCCACGCCCTGCTCGATCTCGATGAACGCGCCGTAGTCCGTGATGGACACGACCTTGCCGGCGACGCGGGTCCCGACGGGGTACTTCTCGTCGGCGCGGTGCCACGGGTCCTCCTGGATCTGCTTGAGGCCCAGGCTGACGCGCTCCTGCGCGGGGTCGAACTTGAGGACGACGACGCGCACTTCGTCACCGACGTTGAACATCTCGCTGGGGTGACCGATGCGGCCCCAGGACATGTCGGTGATGTGCAGCAGGCCGTCGATGCCGCCGAGGTCGATGAAGGCGCCGTAGTCGGTGAGGTTCTTGACCACGCCCTTGAGGACCGCACCCTCCTTGAGGTTCTTGAGGGTCTCCTTCTTCATCTCCTCGCGCTGCTTCTCCAGCAGCACGCGGCGAGAGAGGACGATGTTGCCGCGCTTCTTGTTGAACTTGATGACCTTGAACTCGAATTCCTTCGAGATGTACTGGTCAAGGTTGCGCACAGGGCGGATGTCGACCTGGGAGCCGGGCAGGAACGCCTTCACGCCGATGTCGACGGAGAGGCCACCCTTCACGCGACCGACGATGGTGCCCTTGACGATCTCATCACGCTCGCAAGCGGCGGAGATCTCGTCCCAGATGCGCATCTTGTCGGCCTTCTCCTTGGAGAGGACGACCATGCCGGTGTCGTTCTCGCGGCTCTCCAGGAGGACCTCGACGGGGTCACCGGACTTCACGGTGACTTCCCCGCGGGGATTGGTGAACTCGGAGATCGGGACCTGTCCCTCGGACTTGTAGCCGATGTCCACGATCGCGAAATCCTTCGTCACCTGCACGACCGTGCCCTTGACGATCTCGCCTTCCTTCAGGATTCCGTCGCCGCCACGCTCCTTGAGCGAGGCCTCGAACATCGCCGCGAAGTCTTCGTCACCGCCGTCGATCTGCTGGTTCACGTTCTGCTGCATGAATGGGAAGTCCTTGGAACGGTACAACTGCCCCCTGTTTGAATGGGTGCGCGGCCGCCTGCGGGGAGCGACGGGAAACCGCGGGTGTCCCCTGGATGGGAACGCAAGGCTGGTTGGAAGCCGCGCACCCTAGACACCTGGGTTTCCAGGAGTCAAGCGGGGCACGGCGCCAAGTGGTGATCCGTGTTCTATGAACGCCCGGCCGGGTCCGCATCTGTCCTACCCGGCCGGTGCCCCCTGCCCGCTCGCCCCATGTGGGACAAACGGAGCGCTACCCCTCGCGCCGGAATGTTTCCCGGGCGATGACCATCCGCTGCACCTCGCTGGTGCCCTCGTAGATGGTCTGCACGCGTGCGTCCCGGAAGTAACGCTCGACCGGGAACTCGTCGATGTAGCCGTAGCCACCGTGCAGTTGCACGGCCTTGTCCGCGACCTTGTTGCTCATCTCGCTGGCGAAGAGCTTCGCCATGGAGGCCTCGCGGGTGAACGGCTGGCCGGCCTCCTTGAGGGCGGCGGCGCGCAGGGTGAGCAGCTCGGCGGCGTCCAGCTGGGTGCGCATGTCCGCCATCATGAAGCGCGGGCCCTGGAGGTCCGCCACGGCCTGGCCAAAGGCCTTGCGGTCCTTGGTGTAGGACACGGCCGCTTCCAGCGCCGCGCGGCCGGTGCCGCACGCCTGCGCCGCGATGCCAATGCGCCCGCCGTCCAGCGCCATCATGGCCAGGCGGAACCCGTCGCCCTCCTTGCCCAGGAGGTTCTCCGCCGGCACTTCGCAGTCCTCGAAGGTGAGCCCCACGGTGTTGGACGCGCGCAGGCCCATCTTGTCCTCGTGCTTGCCCACGTGGAGGCCCTTGGCGCCGCCCTCCACGATGAAGCAGGACAGGCCCTTGTTGCCGGCCTGGCCCGTGCGGGCCCACACGACGATGACGCCCGCGTAGGCGCCGGAGGTGATCCACTGCTTGCTGCCGTTGAGCACGTACGTGTCGCCGCGCTTCACGGCGGTGGTGCGCATGGCGCCCGGGTCGGAGCCCGCGTGCGGCTCGCTCAGGGCGAACGCGCCGACGATGGCCTCACCGGAGGTGATGCGCGTGACGTACTTCTCCCGCTGCGCGTCGGTGCCCACCGCGTGGATGAGCTCCGCGCACATGTTGGTGACGGCCATGGCCACGGACACGGAGGCGTCCGCGGCGGCCATCTCCATCATGGCCAGCGCGTAGGACACCACGCCGGCCTCCGCGCCGCCGTACTTGCCCGGCAGGTTCACGCCCAGGAGGCCCACTTCGGCCAGGGCCTTGAAGACTTCCGGGTCGAAGCGCTCTTCGCGGTCCGCGGCGCGGGCGTGCGGGGCCACGCGCTCGCGGGCGAACTTGCGAGCGGTGTCACGGATGAGCGTCTGGGTCTCGCTGAGGTCGAAGTTCACGGGCGCGGGTGTCCTGCTACTCGATGGCCTTGAGGTTGAACGGGTACTCGATGGGGTGGTCGCGGCCGTCCGGGGGCTTGGGGAAGTCCATGGACGACAGCACCGCCACCACGCAGTCGTTGAGGCCCGCGTCCTTCAGCGTGCTGCCGTGCTTGTCGATCTTCGCGCTGCGCACGGTGCCTTCGGCGGTGATGGTGAAGGTGGTGCGCAGGAGGCCCTCCACCTTCTTGTCCTTCTCCACCATGTGGTCCTCGTAGCACTCCTGAATCCGAGGCATGTGGTGGGCGATCACCTGGCGGATGGAGTCCGGGGTGAAGGGCAGCCTGCTGACGTCCAGCCCGTCGTCCTTCTTGGGCGCGGGCGTCGTGGCCGACTCCGGAGCCTTGGGGGCGGACGTGGCCGCGGCCTTCTTCTTCGACGTGCCCTGGGCGAGCGCCAGCGGAGACGCCAGGCCCAGGGACAGGAACAGCACGGGGAGGAGCGCGCGCTTCATGGCCGGGTGACTACTCCTTCAGCAGGTTGGCGGAGATGACGATGCGCTGGATCTCGCTCGTCCCCTCGTAGATTTCGGTGATGCGCGCGTCGCGCACGTGGCGCTCGGCGTCCATCTCCTTGCTGTAGCCCATGCCGCCGTGGATCTGCAGGGCCTTGTTGGCCACGCGGCTGGCCATCTCGCTGGCGTAGAGCTTGGCCATGGCGCTCTCCGGGCTGTGGCGCACGCCCTTGTCCTTCATCAGCGCCGCGCGCCACACGAGCAGGCGGGCCGCGTCGATCTCCATGGCCATGTCCGCGATCATGAACTGGATGGCCTGGTGGTCGCGGATGGGCTTGCCGAACGTCTTGCGCTCACCGGAGTAGCGGACGGCCTCCTCGAAGGCCGCGCGCGCGATGCCCAGCGCCTGGGACGCGATGCCGATGCGGCCGCCGTCCAGCGTGGACATGGCGACCTTGAAGCCCTCGCCCTCCTTGCCCAGGCGGTACTTCTCCGGGACGCGCATGTCCTCGAAGAACATGGAGCAGGACCAGGCGGCGCTGATGCCCATCTTCTTGTCCGGCTCCGCGCGGGTGAATCCCGGCGTGTCGGTGGGCACGAGGAAGGCGGTGATGCCCTTGTTGCCCGCTTCCTTGTTCGTCATCGTGATGAGGACGATGGCGTCGGCCTTGGGGCCGTTGGTGATCCAGTTCTTGGAGCCGTTGATGACGTACTCGTCGCCGCGCTTCACGGCGATGGTCTTCTGGGCGGCGGCGTCGCTGCCGGCCTCCGGCTCCGTCAGGCCGAAGCAGCCGATCTTCTGGCCGCTGGCGAAGGGCTTGAGGAACTGCTCCTTCTGCTCGGGGGTGCCGAACTTGGACACCGGGTCGCAGTAGAGCGAGTTGTTCACGCTCATGATCACGCCGGTGGAGGCGCAGCCGCGCGAAATCTCCTCCATGGCGATGGCGTAGCAGACGTTGTCCAGGCCCGCGCCGCCCCACTCCTCCGGCACCGCGATGCCCAGCAGGGACAGCTCCGCCAGCTTCTTCACCGCGTCCGTGGGCCACGCGTGCTGTTCGTCCCACTTGCGGGCGTTGGGGATGAGCTCCTTGGCGGCGAACTCGCGGCACAGCCGCTGGATCTCGCGCTGGATGTCGGTCAGCTCGAAGTTCATGGTGGACCTCCCATAGTACGGGGTCCGCCCGGGGGCTACTCCGAAGACGCCCCTCCCACCCTGGGAGCAGGAATCCGGGTCCCAAAGAACATCGCCAGCGGCACCGTCACGTCGAAGGACACGTCCGTGCGAGCCCCCGCGTCCGTCCACGTCCTGCGCACCACCACCGACACCGTCCAGGGTTGGGTGTCCCGGTGTCTTTCAATCAAATCGTAGGTGAGCCCCACCC